>CANQPZ010000021.1 GCA_947625895.1 uncultured Clostridia bacterium
ATGTACCCATCTAATTTATCCGTAATAGATGCTATAATAAAAATTACATCCATTATAATCATTGGAATTGCCACTTGATATACATCTCCGCCTATAGGTATATAAGCAAATGCTACCATCACAGGTACTAAAATCATTCTAAAAATTGTTAGTTTGTTAGCTAAATTCATATTTTTCTCCAATCTTATTTTTTATTAATATTTACAATATCTATTATATCAGAAATATATTTCCCAATAATAGGAATGTTTAATCTAACAATATACTGAAGTATATAAATTAATGTGGCAGTTATCAAATAAAATCCAATTCCTATTCCCAGTCCTTTTCCTATTCCTGAAATTAAATTTCTAATAAATATTTCTTTCTTACTTTCAAGTAGAGCTAGCAAGTCATATAATCTAGTATTCTCTAGATTTTTATTTAATTCATCAATTTTTCCAGTAATCTTTTTGAACATTTTGAAACCTCAAACAATATATTTTTATTGTTTGAAGTTTCAACTTTTTTATTCTTGATCTAGTGAATTACTATTTTCATTGTCCTCTTTCTGATTTAATACTTCTAACTGATCTATTAAGTCTTGTAATCTCTCTAAATCAGAACCGATTAATTGCCAATCTTTTGATTCAGATGATTCTTTTAAGTTATTGTTTGCTTTTATAATAGCATCTATTAATTGCTGTTTATCTTCTTTATTAATAAAATTAATTGTTCCTGCAGAATCTGTAACAAGTTTTGACAATGCTTCTGCTAAGTCATTTCCAATAGCAACTTTTGTTCCTGATGCTACAATTACTTTTGATAATGTTGGCACTTGTGATTCATTCAATAAAACTTGATAAACTGGTTGTATATATAAAATACTATTTTCTATAGGAATTATATAAGTATTTCTAATCAACTCTGTTCCAGATGTATTAATCTTATCTAGTTCATCTGAAATAGTTTTATCTTGATCGATTTGTACATTTAATTGTTGAATTCCAGGTAATGTAGTATCTGAAATTAATTTATATAATACTAAATTATTTTGACCATTATTATAAGTTCCAACTAAGTATGAGTTTAAACTTTGTTTATTAGATTTTGTATAAGGTAAAACTAATCCTAACTTTTCACCATTTTCGTTTGCTGCTTTAAGAACAGTATAATATGGTTCTGTACTTTTTGCTTCTCCATTTTCTGTAGCTTGTTCAGCAACCTTCCATACATCATCACTTCTATACAATATTTCTGTATCAACATTATGATATCTTTCTAGAATCTTTGCTTGAACTTCATATAATAATTTTGGATAAACAATGTTTTTCTGAATATCATCAGGTATTTTTTCATCTGAACTAGCAAATAACTCAGGATAAATATTATAATAAAGCATTGCTATAGGATCTGTTTTATCTGTTATATAAAATTTTGTAGTTCCATCATAAGCATCTATAATGACTTTTACAGAATTTCTAATATAATTAATTTCTTTTGTTCTTCCTTCAATTTGAATATTAGTTTTTTGTGAATATGGATAAGCATTTGAAGTTGTATAAGCATCAAGAACCCATTTTAGCTCACCATTATCTGTTATAACCATATAAGGTGACTCATCATAAACTAAGTAAGGTAATAAAACTTTTGCTCTTTCTCTTATATTTCTATTCATTAGTATTTTACTATCTGACGTCATATTTCCATTAAACAACAATTTGATATCATGTTCAGAAAGAGCCAAAACTAATCTATCAAGTGTATTTGCATCAATTCCAGCATCTCCATCATATTCATTTTCTTCATATGATGTTGTTGAATTAGGATAATCAAATTCCTTTTTATTATTTGCATTAGTAACAATAGTATCATTTGTTGCCATTCCAAAATAAATACGAGGCTCTTTTATTTTTATTTTATCATCATCAGAATCAAATTTTGATTGAATATAAGATATTCCTGTTTTTTCTCCTTTTTTATTAGCTTCAGAAATTACAACTCCATATCCATGTGTATATTGATATGTTTTGTTATTATAAGTTCTATTTGCACCACTAATTATTTCTCTTGGAGTAATGTAAACTGACTTAGTCTCTCCATTAATATTATATCTTCCCAATTGAGTTGTTGGGAATGTGTAATATCCTTCTTTATCAACATATTCAGCTATATTTTTTAAAGTTGTGTCTTCATCAATAATTGTAATCTGTGATAACAATTCAGCATTTTTAATTATTGTTGAATCTTGTAAATTAGATGTATTATCAATATTAATTTCATCTATGTGAACAGCATATGCTTCTCTTGTATTTTTTATATTTTCTTCTATATACATTCTCTGCTTATCAAATTCATTTTTATCAGCATACAAATATTGAAAAGCTGTCATAACAACAAATAATGCAACAAGATATATTGGCGTTATTAACATAGATGTAATTATCTTCTTTACTTTAAATTTTCTCAAATATTTAATTGTTCTAAATAGAGAGAACAATATTACGATACCTACAATTCTGTATCCCATAACTTTAATTTTTACTTCTGTTAGTCCAGCACCAACAAGTTCTGTTCTAGCTTCATCACCAAGAGTTAATAAGTTTCCATTTACTACCTCTTGTGAACTTAAAACCATTAATCCTGCTACAAGAACAGCGATTATGAATATATTTGCAAAAACTTGTCTTAGAAATTTGCTTTTCTTAATATCCTCTCCTTCAACTCCATTTAAGCAAACATTTAAAGTCACAATATAATAAACGCAAACATATATTGTAAGCACTGCTAAAAATACTGCTGCAAATATTAACAAAGATTTAATAAATGGAATTTGAAACATATAGAAAGAAATATCTAAATTAAAAATAGGATCTGTTTTCCCAAATTTTGCTATATTAGTAAATAATAAAAATTTTTCTGTTAACACGGCTTTTGCTATAAAAGCTACAATAACACTAACTATAAATGAAATTGATTTATTTGGTAAACGTGGCATTGTTTTTTCTTCTTTATCGAAGATTTCTTTTAAAGACTTTCTAACCATTTTATTTGAAATAAATATAGTTAAATATGATAATAAAAATGCTACAAAAAATACAATATATCCAGTTTTCAAGTTTTTAAAGAAAATTGACACATATTGATCACCTATTTCTTTGTATTGTAAGTAACCACTTCTTGAAGATACAAGAATTATTAAGGCATAAATTATAAAAAACATTATTACTATTGAACGTCTACTTATAATCTTTTTTAGTTTTTTCTTCATTTTTTGTTCCTTTCCTAACTTCAAGTAAATTCATTTTTAATAGTATTTCCAATTTCAAAGCATACATGAATTATATAATTTTTATCATAATAATTCAAGGTTATAGAACTCATTTTCATAAAACTCGATTTAAATTAATATAATTTCTACTTATAACAAAAAAACTATTTAGAATTTTCTTTTTTTCTAAATAGTTTTTTGTTTAAAATCTTATTTTTTATTGTATATCTTTAAACTTTTTAGATCTTAAATAAATTGTTAAAGAAATTGTAGCAAAAGATATTATAAATGCACCAACAACCTTAGTAAAACCAGTTTTAGGTAAAGGTTCATTTGAAGTTGTATTATCAGGATTTGGTGTCTGTGATGATGATGGAGTCGGTGATTCAGCAGGAATTCTTTTTAAACTTACACTTGGACTAGTTGTTACCTCAGCTGATTTACTATTATTCTCATCATCTTCATATGTAATCATTACATTTCTATTCGTACTAATAACTTTATCAATTAAACTCTCATCATTCATATCTGTTAATTTTAATTTATATCTCAATGTTGCTGATTCTCCTGGTTGCAATTCATCAATAGTCCATTCAATGTTTGAATTTTGCCCTTTAGTATATTGTCCTTTAGAAGGATCTCCATCCATTGTAAACGCAAAATTAGAAAGGACATCATCAGGGAAACTATCAACTACTTTTATGTTTTTTAATGGTTTTCTCATATGTTCAGATACATCTTTTAAAATGTCATCCGTGATAACCTTATCTATGTCTGTTGTATCTACTAGGTAATATTTATCAGTTGTTGGATCTTCTTCAGTTCCAAAGACTAATTTTATTGCTTCCATACTAGCATCAAATATGTCTTGGCTAGCAAATAAAGGATCACCATTTTCATCATGATCTTCCATATTCATTCCTGTCATTAATGCTATTGTATAGATACCACTACTTTTTAATCTCTCTATAGTTTTTTTAGTATTATCACATATTATTCTATGTTCTTCTGTGACTCCATCTTCTTCTATATTTCCTGCAAAATTACCATGCACATCATCTGTTGGTACTCCATCTGTTAATAATATTAAAACTTTATTATTATTTAAATCAGAAAAAAGAGATTCGCCTACTACTAGTCCAGCTTCAATATTAGTTCCTGATTCAGTATCAATACGTAATTCATTTTGCAGAGCCGTCGCTATTCTATTTTTATCACTTGTTAGTTGTTGTCTAATAACTCCAGCATATCTTGTTGTATCAGATCCATGAAAATCGACTAAACCAACTTTAACAGAATCAGAAACTTCAAATATTTTTTCTGCTAATTTAGTTGCACTATTAACTATTATTTCTTTACGCATTTGACCATCCTGAGAAGTATAACTCATTGATAAAGAGTTATCTAATACTAAAACAACCTCGTTTGAAACATAATCTTCTACTTCATTTGATGAATTATCAATTTTGAGTTCTATTGTAACTTCTCCATTTTCTGGGTCTATGGAAACTATTTTTTTCGAAATATATCCATTATCATTTTCAAAATACACTGTTTGGCTAGCTGCATTGACAATTTCTAATCTAGTTGAATTTGCAGCATAAACATTAGAAAAAAATAATGTAATTATTAGAAATAATAATATAAAAAATTTTATTTTCATTTTCATATATGTATCTGCTCCTAAAACATTTTACTTTATATTTCTACAAAATATTATATTTATTTAAAAAAACAATTTCAATTACATTTTTGTTACTTTTTCATTTTTTAAAGTAAAAATACATATTTTCATTAATTTTTCATTTGTAAAAAAACGCAAAAAGACAGCCTAATCAATTAAGACTGTCTTTATTTTATATTCAATTATTCATCCTCAGGATTTCTACCTTTTCTGTAAGCAACAATTGCACCAATTCCAGTTACTAATGTAGCTGCCACTAAAGCAATAATTTGCCAATCACCTGTTTTAGGTAATTTAGTTACTGATGTAGTATTATCTTTTCTAGGTATTGTGATTATTGGTGTATCTGATGGATAGAAAGATGGATAATAGCTAGGATAGTAGCTAGGGTAATAGCTAGGATAATAGTCAGGATAATAGTAATATTCACCATAATAATCATCATAATATCCAGTATATGCATATGTTTGATCTTTTCCTAACCTATTTTTACTCATTCTTGAATCAATAAAAATAAGCGTAACAATCATTAATACGCAAGTAGCAACAATTAATAATGAGAATAATGCATTTCCTTTCTCGTTTTTTACCTTTGATAAATATTTCATAAATTTTTTTCTCCTTAGTTAAGTTGAATATATCATACTTTATATATTTGTATTTTGCAATACTTGTTATGTTACATTTCAATTACATTTATGTAACATTTTAGAATATTATGTCTAAATTATTGCTTTCAAAAATTCTTCACTATTAAAAGGTTCCATGTCGTCAATTTGTTCACCTATTCCTATATATTTAACAGGAATTTTATTTTCATCAACAATGCCTATAACCACTCCACCTTTAGCTGTTCCATCAAGTTTTGTTAGAACAATTCCTGTTATATCAGTTGTTTCTTTAAACACCTTTACTTGTGAAATTGCATTTTGTCCAGTTGTACCATCTAATACAAGCAATACTTCTTTTGATGAATCAGGTAATTCTCTATTTATTATTTTATTAATTTTTGCAAGCTCATCCATTAAGTTTTTCTTATTATGTAGTCTTCCTGCTGTATCACAAATTAAGACATCTGCATTTTGTTGTTTAGTATATTGAATTGCATCAAAAACAACTGAAGCAGGATCTGTACCTTCTGGCTTTTTTACTAGGTCACATTGTGCTCTTTGTGCCCAAATTTCAATTTGTTCAACAGCTGCTGCTCTAAATGTATCTGCTGCTGCAATAACAACCTTTTTACCATTTTTTCTTAGATTGTTTGCTATTTTTCCAATAGAAGTAGTTTTTCCAACTCCATTTACTCCTATAACTAAAATTACTGCTGGAGATTTTTCAAGATTCAAGTCATTGCTACCAACATCTAATAACTTTGCCATCTCTTCTCTAAGAACATTTTTCACTGTTTCTTCATCTTCTATTTTTTCTTTTTTTATTCTATTTCTAAGTTCATCTATTATTTTAGTTGATGTATCAACTCCAATATCAGACATTATTAGTATTTCTTCTAATTCTTCTAATAAATCTTCATCTACTTTTCTAAAATTCGCAAAAACATCATTTATTTTTTCACTAATACTTTCCTTTGTTTTGCCTAGTCCTTTTTTTAGTTTTTCAAAAAATCCCATTATAACCTCCATATAAATTTCAAAGTATTATTCCAAATAAATTTATCATACTTTATATATTTTTTAAAGAGCATTTTTTATATTTTTTCTCGACATTATTATATAACTTTTGTCAAAAAATATACATTTTTTAAATCAAAATGATATAATGCATTTGAGGTGCATATTATATGAAAATAAATGAAAATTTAAAAAAATATATTGAAGAAAATATATTTCCAAGCTATTCAAGAAATGATTCAGCTCATGACTTGAATCACATTAAGTATGTTATAGATAGAAGTTTAAAATTTGCTAATGAAGTAAAAGATATTAATTATGATATGGTTTACACTGTAGCTGCATATCACGATATAGGTCATTATATAGATCCTAAAAATCATGAAAAAGTATCTGCTGACATGCTTCTTAAAGATAAAAATTTAAATCAATTCTTTAATAAAGAGCAAATAAAAATCATGTCTGAAGCAGTTCAAGATCATAGAGCTAGTTCAAAAGAAGAACCAAGAAACATATATGGAAAAATAGTTTCATCTGCTGATAGAAATACACTTATAGATGTAGTTTTAAAAAGAACATATAATTATAGAATAAAACATAATCCAGAGTTTACCTTAGATGAGATTATTGAAGATTCAATTCAACACATAAAAAACAAATTTGGAAAATCCGGATATGCAACAGAAAAAATGTATTTTAATGATTTAGATTATCAGAAGTTTTTAAACAATGTCTCTATTTTGGTAGAAGATGAAGAAACTTTCAAAAAAGAATTTTTGAAAGCTAACAATCTAATTTAAGTTTTAGAACAAAAGCGGACATTATTAACATTTTCGCTATTTATGACATTTTAAAGTCCGCGTCTTTGTTCGTCCGCGAAAAATTGTTATACAATTTTTCTGTGAAATGCTTTATATAATAAGAGGTTCAGAGAACTTTCCTATTATATAAAAAAGAATTACTTAAAAGTAATTCTTTTTATCTATCCATTCCTGATATATCTCTAACATTTATTCCTGTTTCTTTATTAATGTTTCTTATACGTCCCTCTTCTATACTTTTGGAAATATATTGAATAGCTTCATCTTTGCTTTTCATTTGTCTTGCCTTTATTCCTACACCTTCACTATTTTTATCACATAAAATCGTATAATGTTCTAATAAGCTAGTAACATCTCTTACCTCTTCTACTCCTCTTACTTGAGTTGGATCTGATATATCAACTTCTGAATCAGAAATCCATTCTTCTGAAAATTCGAAAGCTGGCTTATGTGTTTTACTATCTATAATTAAAGTACATACTGGTTTAAACTTTTGAGGATAAATGCTATAAACATAATTAGGTTGTCTAAGAATTGCATGCTTACTTCCATCTGTTCCCTGAATGACATCAATATTATCACCGCCATAAATATAAGTAGAGCTTCCCAATAAAATCATACCATTATTATTACGTGCAATATATGGATTATTTCCATCAACAGGTGTTGAGGATGCAAAAACTCCATCAACTCTTTCCGTTTCATAATTATTTGCTCTATCTATTGTTTTTCTTAATACTCCGCCTTCCATTTTTTCAGGTGAAATAGAAGTTATATGTGTTAGGCAAACATTATTATCAACAAAAATATTCTTAATTTCTTGTTCATATTTTTTCATTAGTTCAAAAATTTCTTTTGCTTCATCAGTAAGAGGAATATCTTTATCTTTTCTTCCACCATTTATTCTTCTATTATGTAAGAATTCAAGTGCATTATCTATTGACTTTCTACTAAATTTTCCAAGAGTTTCTGTATAACTTTTTGTCAATAATTTTATTTTATCTTGATATGTATAATTTATAGATCTTTGCTTCCAATCTGCAATCAAACTATCAAGTTCTGGATGATTAACAATCAATCTTTTATAATCATCACTTTTTATAACATCTTGAGCTATTTCTTCTGGAGTCTTTTTTGAATCTTTCATAAATAATGAATCTAAATAGTCATTTACTTTTTCTTCTAAACTAAGTGTTTTCGTTCTTGACTCGATTTTTCCATCTTTATCATATAAAACTCTATAACTTCTGGTCTTTGCTTGTAATTCTCTAATTCTAGCAATTTTTTCTCTTGATTTTTCATCTATAGAAGGTTCAATAATTGAAGCGTCTAATTTATCTTTATCTCTCTTTCCTGATATTTTAGACATATAAATATACTCTTTTGACTGAGTTTTTAGTTTCATACCTTTATAATCAATTGTTCTTTTATCATACATTAATTCAAACAATTCCCTTGGCATTTCTTTCTCAGTTCCAACTACTCTTCCTTCTCGCTCATTGAATGCATAAGAATGTGTAATTACTGTATTACCTTTTTCTTGATAAGTAAAAATCCCTATACCTAGCATATTTTTATTATCTGTATCTGCATTTAATTCATGGTCCATAGCATGAAAATTTCCATTTTCATCAACTCTATTTCTTGTTTTTATGTCTCTTCTATCTTCTACTTTATATCCAAGTTTTTGTAATGTTCCTACAAGTCTTTGTAGATCTTCTATTTTGCACATAATGTCTATATCACTATTTTGTCTATATAGATCTTGATTTGTTTGAATTGCAGCCGAAATACCTCCAATAAGATATGCATCTATACCTTCTAGCTGACTAAACACTTTTGATAATGTATCATAGCTTAAACGATATTCATTATAGTTTTCTTTGGTAACGTCTGCAATCATTGGAGTTTTGTTACTTTTAAAAATATTTCTAAAAAAAATAATAATATTTTCTCTTATGTTCGGCATTTAATATTTTCCTTTTTATTATTTATAAAAAATTCCAGAATCTTTATCTATCAAATATTCTGGATTTTTGGAGCCACAGGGCGGAATCGAACCGCCGACCTACAGGTTACGAATCTGTTGCTCTACCAACTGAGCTACAATGGCAAGTCTTCTATATTTCTATTAATAGCATTAATAAAATTAAAAATCAAGATAAGCAGACTAATTGATTTTTAGTCTGCCATCTCTATTTGAATTAATCCTTTGATATCTTTCCGTAAACACCGCCACCACCAGCTGTAATATTCATTTTTCCTTCTCTAGCAGCTACTATACTACTTGCCACTTTTTCTCCCATAGCAGCTTCTATATCATCATAAGACAATTTATGAAGTATATTCATTTCTGTTTCAAATTTATCTAATAATTTTTCTATCGTTTTTCCACCTAATCCAGGGATAAAAGTTAAAGGAATTTGATAAACATATTCTGGTCTAAAGTCGGGACTTTTAGATTCTTTTTTATCTTTTATCACTTCTATTCTATCATAAACACCCATAGTGATATTTCTACTATCGCAAGTATCACATTTAGTAACTGGCGCATCACCAGGTATATTCTTTTTACAAACTTCACAATATGTTCTATGATATTTTCCTAATTTTGGATCTAATCCATAATTAGCAACAATTTTTCTTCCATTTTCATTTTTAAGTGCCATAACAAATTCTTTAAAACTTATATTTTCAAGTTGAAGTTTATTATACTCCCTTGCAATTTTAGGAAGAGAATGAGCATCTGAGTTAGTCAGAAATGTTTTTGACTCAAGTTCACTAATTTGATCAGCCAAATAAGTATCAGAACTTAATCCTAACTCAATAGCTACTATGTCTTTATATTTTTCTTTAAAAATTCTTTCTAATCTTGTTGTACAATTTCCGTAAAAACTTTTATGTGGTGTAAATGCATGTGCTGGTACTAAAATACCATTATATTTTTGGACAATACTAATTAATTCATATGCAGAAATATCTGCTCTTTGTGAGCTTAATGTAATGTTTTTTATATGTGTTGACATTTCTCTTGAAAAAGCTTTTATATCAGATAATCTAGGAAAATAACATAAATTATGAGCACTTCCTGTTTTTCCATTTTCATTAACCTCTGATGTTTCAATTTCACTACCTAAAATAATACATAATTTATCTTTGTATATTATTCCACCATCTTCAATTTCAAAAGCTTCACCAGTTTTTAAAAAGTTTTCTATATCTTCTATTACATATGGAGAAGCACAATCTATAATTCCAGCTATATTTATTCCTTTTCTTTCTACGCACTCTTTAGCTATATTAGCAAAATTTAAACTTTTTGCTGCCGTAATTTTTATTGGTTTATTATTTTCACTTCTTCCTATATGAATATGCATATCAGCAAATACTTCGTACATTTTATTTCCCCTTTTATTTATTTTTCCTGGTACATTATATTTCAAATACTTATTTTTTTCAACAATTTTCAAAATGGAAATATGCTATAATAAAATATAATTTTTAGCATAAAAAAAGAACTGCTTTAAACAGTTCTTTTATATTTTAATTAGATATTATATTTTTTAACTTTTATATATGTGTAAATAGCAGAAATTGAAACAAATGAAATTAATCCAACTAAACCAACAGATAATTCAGCACCTGTTTTAGGTAAAGTTTCATTTCTTGATGCATTATTAGTAACATTGTTAGTAATTAATGAATTATTTGATGTATTATTTGATATGTTATTTAATGTTGCATTGTTACCTGATATATTTTGGTCTGTTGATGGTATTGTTGAAATATTGTTTATTGCTTGTGCAGCAAATGTCATTCTCGCAGAACATAAAATTAATATTCCCATAAGGATAACTGTCAATATTTTTAACTTATTTGTATTCTTCATTTTTCTACTCCTTTGAATCCATTATTAATATTACATTATTAATTATAACATAATTCATAAACATTGCAAGACTTTTTTTAAAAAATTTTGTTTTTTTGTTTTTTTCTATATTTTTTTGGAAAAAATAATAGAAAAATATAATAAAACTAAGGAGATTTATTATGTCTAAACCTACTGTTCAATTGTTTTGCAATGATAAAAATAAATTAATTTCTTTCTTGAACAAATTTTATAATAACACAAATAAAATGTCAAATGAAATTTTTTCCTTTGATAATCCTTCTGAATTAATAGATTTAATCTCGGTTGTAGTAGATAATAGCGATAAATACGATATTACAGCGTGGTTAAATCTTGATGAAGATATTTTTATCAAGGTAACTTCATCTAATATTAATGATATTATAAAATATATATATGAAAGATATCCAATTTTATAATAATTATTTTTCTAAAATTATTGTAACTGGTCCACTATTCAAAAGTGAAACATCCATATGTGCTCCAAATTCACCAGTTTCAACTTTTTTAACTTCACTCCTACATTTTTCGACAAAATATTCATAAAGTTCATTTGCATATTCTGGATTAGCACTATCTACAAAGCTTGGTCTATTTCCTTTTTTACAATCTGCATAAAGAGTAAATTGTGAAACTATTAATAACTCTCCATCTATATCTTTAACAGATAAATTCATTTTATCATTTTCATCTTTAAAAACTCTAAGATTGCACAATTTCTTAACTAAGAAATCTGCTGTTTCTTTTGTATCAGAATGAGTTACTCCTAAAAGTACAAGAAAACCTTTGTCGATTTTTCCTATTACTCCTTTTTCCGTTGTTACACTTGCATTATCAACTCTTTGTACGACTAATCTCATATTATTCCTCTATCTTCTTTTCATCATTTTTTTCTGTTCCATTTTCTTTAGCTTTATTTGTTGTATCTGCTGAAAATTCAGAATTCTTTTTTCCACAATTCAAGCAAAATGCATCTTTTTTATCAATTATTTTTCCACAGTTTTGGCATCTTACTTTTCCCTCTGGAACCTTTTCTTGCTCTTTACCACATTTAGGACAAAAAACCATATCTGCTTGCATTTCATTTCCACAATTTATACATATTTTCTTATTATCTAGTTTTAATACTTCTATATGCAATGATTCATTTTCTTCTAATAATTTAGTAATTTCTTTTTTCTTATTTTCAATAAATGTTTCTACATTTTTATCAATTTTGGAAGTATTATAAATTCTTTCTCCAATTTCTTTATAATAATTATCTATTTTTGTTTTATTTTCTGAAATTGTTTTCTTGCATTTGTTTTGTCTTTCTATCCTATTAGTTGTTTCTTGAAAACTATTAGTAGTTTCAGTAATTTTCTTATCTAAATTTTCAAAAAAGCCCATAACCAAGAACCTCCTATTCTTGTTTTTGATCTCTTGTCATTAATTTTATTACAGCTTCTTTTGGATCTAATTTATTGAATAACACATCATATACTGCATTTATTATTGGTACTTCTATATTATGTATTTGAGCAAGTTTATATGCAACTTCTATGTTATCAATACTTTCTATTGTCATTCCAACTTCTTTTCTTGTTTCTTCAATAGAATATCCTTTTCCTGTTAAATAACCAGCTTTTCTATTCCTGCTATGTAAACTACTGCAAGTAACTATTAAATCACCTAATCCAGTAAGTCCATAAAAAGTATCTCTTTCTCCTCCTAAAGCAACTCCTAATCTTGAAATTTCAACTAATCCTCTAGTTAGTAATGCTGCAAATGTATTATCTCCTAATTCTAGTCCAGCTGAAACACCTGCACAAAATGCAATTATATTTTTTAATGCTCCTCCTAATTCAACACCTCTAACATCATTTGATGTATACATTCTCATTGTCTCACTTTTTAAAATCTCAACTAGATCTTGAGATAATTGTGAATCATCTGAAGCTGCTACTAATGCTGTAGGAACTGATATTGAAACCTCTTCTGCATGACTAGGTCCAGAAAGTACACCAATTTTATTATTAGGAAATTCCTCCTTCATAACTTCGTCTAAAGTTTTTAAAGTCTCAGATTCAAATCCTTTTGAGCAAATAATAATAGGTTGATCTTTAACAAAATCTTTATATTGTTTTACAACATTTCTTGTAAATTTAGAAGGTGTTACATGAAAGATAATTTCAGAATCTTTTACAACTTCTTCAGCATTTGTAGAGCAATAAACTCCATCTGGAATAGTAACATCTTTTAAAAATTTACACCTTTTTTCATTATTAATTAAATCTTTTTCTTCTTCTGAAAAAGACCATAACTTAATTTCATTTCCTTGTTTTGCCATATAAATAGCAAGAGCCACTCCCCAGCTTCCACTACCTATGATTGCTATTTTTCTCATATTATATTTTTCCTTTCTATTTTATATAAAACATATTAGAGGCGTATAAATACGTCTCCAATATATTCTTTCTTTTGTTTTAAAAGAACTTATTTTCTGTTCCTTTAAGTAATCTTTTAATATTACTTCTATGGTTAAAGCAGACAAATATACCTAGTAAAATTCCAAATATTTTATAATCTCCTGGTACAATGTAATTATCTGTAATGAATAATGTTAATACTGGGAATAGTATAGCTGCTGCAACAGATCCTAATGAAACCATTCTTGTTAAAAGCATTAAAATTATTGCGAACACTAAACATATCAAACCAATTTGCCAATTAATTAATAAGATAATTCCTAAACTTGTAGCTACACCTTTTCCACCTTTAAATTTAAAAAATATTGGAAAAGTGTGTCCTATTACAACCATTAATCCAGCAAGTTGTACTAGATATTCAGGGTTAGTCACACCATCAATTGCTGAGATTCCCCACGCTAAAAGAATAGCAACAACGCCTTTTAAAATATCACAAACTAAAGTAAGAGCAGCAACTCCTTTTCCTGCAGTTCTAAGTACATTTGTGCTTCCTGCATTTCCACTTCCTTTGTCTCTTACATCAAATCCCGCTATTTTTTTTGTAAAAATAACTGAAAAACTAATACTACCTATTAGATATGAAACTAATGCTACTAGAATATATATAGCCATATCTATTCCTCCTTTTCTTTTCTTTCACGTACAATTATTCTTACTGGAGTTCCCTCCAAACCAAAATTATTTCTTATACAATTTACTATATATCTTTCATATGAAAAATGAAATAATTCTTTTTTATTAACAAAAATAATAAATGTTGGTGGCTTAGTTGATGCTTGCGTTCCATAAAAAATCTTAAGTCTTCTACCTTTGTCTGTAGGTGGTTGAACAACAGCTATAGCCTCATTTATAACTTGATTTAAAACAGCTGTTGGAATTCTTAAAGCATTTTGACTTGCAACATTATTTATCATTTCAAATAAGTTTGAAACCCTTTGACCTGTTTTAGCTGATATGAAAATTATTGGTGCATATGTTGCAAAAGGTAATTCATCATAAACTTTCTTTTTGAAGTTTTCTGTAGTATGGTTATCTTTTGTGATTTCGTCCCATTTATTAACAGCTATAATAATACCTTTTCCAGCTTCATGTGCCTCTCCGATAATTTTAGAATCCTGTTCTGAAACTCCTTCAACAGCATCTATCATCATTATACAAACGTCAGCTCTTTCGATAGCAAAATTTGATCTCATTACACTATATTTTTCAATGTTTTCTTTAACTTTGTTTTTCCTTCTTATTCCAGCTGTATCTATAAAAACATATTTTCCAAATTCATTTTGGAATTCTGAATCTATAGCATCACGTGTTGTTCCAGCGACATCACTGACAATTACTCTGTTCTCTCCTAAAATCTTGTTTACTAAAGATGATTTACCAACATTAGGTTTTCCAATTATTGCAACTTTAATCACATCTGGATCATAATCTTCATCTTTTTCTTCAGGAAATTTTTCATAAATAGCATCAAGAACATCCCCAATTCCAATAGCATTTGCTGCAGATAATGGAATTGGATTTCCTAATCCTAAATTATAAAACTCATATATTTCTGCTGGAGCATCACCAAAATTATCTGCTTTATTGCAAACAAGAACTACAGGCTTTTTGGATTTCTTTAACATTACCGCAATTTCTTCATCTGCTGCAGTAACACCCTGACGAACATCTGTCAAAAAGATTATAACATCAGCAACTGAAATAGCAATATCAACTTGTTCTCTCATTTGATTAGCTATGACATCTCCTGTCATTTCTTCAATTCCTGCAGTATCAATTACAGTAAAATCTCTACCTCTCCAATTTGCTTCTGAATATATTCTGTCTCTAGTAACACCAGGTGTATCTTCTACTATTGATATTCTTTGTCCAACTATGTAATTAAAAAAAGTAGATTTTCCAACATTTGGTCTTCCTACGATTGCAACTACCGGTCTTGCCATTTTACCATTTTCCTTTCTAAGTCTTAAAGCGTTGTAAATATCGACTTTTGTAAACAAGATTATTTTATACTATAATGTTTCAAATTTCAACCAAATTCTATTTTTAATTACATAAAATAAATCTTTTTCTGCATTTTCTTTTTTCTTTTTATGCTAAGCTTTTTATATAATAGGAAATTTTAAAGAACTTTCCTATTGCATAAAAAAAACACATTTAAAATGTGTTTTTTCTTATTTTTTATCTTCTTTAACTGTTACTACTTCTTTACCATTATAATATCCACAGTTTGAACAAACTCTATGTTGCATTACTGGTTCATGGCAGTGTGGACAAGTAGCTAAATTTTTCTCTTCAATTTTCCAAGTTGATCTTTTTAGACCAGTTCTAGCTTTAGACCATCTTCTTTTTGGTTGTGCCATTATACTCCCTCCTTGCTATTTTCTAGTATTTATCTATATTATTTATTTTACAATTTCAGTAACATTAAAGATTATACATCAGCTTTTTCACAATGTCAAGCAATTTTATTATATTTACATATACAAAATTAAACTTCCATACTTATAACTTTTTATTAATCACTAACAATTAGTTTTAATTTCAAAGGAAAATTGGTCAGCTTTTTATGGCTGACCAATTTTCCTTCGAACACACTTATTGCATTGTGTTCATTCAACCGTCCCGGGAAGGACCAATCCGAAAGTTCTTGAATGCATCCTGCTGCAAAGAGATCAAGTTCGCGGAATCATCGCATTCTCTCCATTTTGCGATCTCCTGTAACAGATCCATCGCAAAGTTCAGCACTTCAGGAGTGAAGACTTCTTCGGAGCAGAGCAGCGCGATGTCCTTTCTGTACTCGTCGCTAGCATCGCTGTCCGGCATTCCTCTTTCTCCACTGATTACATAGAAATTGTTCCAGATTCTCCTGATGATAGTTGCCTGTTCCTTTGTGTACATAGTATGTTCACCCTCCCTATGGTGTGTGGTATGTTAAAAAGTAACTAATTAATTATAACATTTTTCGCATATTTTTTCAATATTTACCTATATTACGTGCCATTTCCTAGTTAATTTAAAAATAAAAAAAGAGTTTAATTAAATTAAACTCTTTTTCTAATATTATTTAATAATTATTTTTTATCCCTTAATTCAACAACTTTATCCATAACTTCTTTTGTAAGATTGTCTAAAACTTCTCTGTCTTTAACTCTATCTTTATATTCTGAAAAATCAAGAGCTTCTCCAAATCTATATGTAACCTTTTTAAATGGCTTAAATGTTCCATCAACGCCAAAAGGAATTATTGGTACACCAGATCTTATTGCAATATTAACTGCGCCATTTTTAGGCTTAATATTTCTTGCTAACCCATTTCTAGTTCCTTCAGGATACATTCCTAGAATTTCATTATTCTTTAATATTTTGAATGCCACTTTAATTGCTTCAGAATCATTTTTTCCTCTTCTAACAGGAAATACTTGATATAGAAAAGCCATAAACTTAAATCCTAAGCTTTTCCATAATTCCTCTTTTGCCATAAATCTAACTTTTCTATGAATTACTGCAAGTAAAACAGGGGCATCCATCGCATGTACATGGTTTCCACAAATTATACAAGCACTGTCTTTAGGAACATTTTCTATTCCTTCAATTTTTACTCTATATATTATCTTAGCTAAAACATAGCAAATTGGTTTTATAATTATACTTATTATTGTTCTTAAAACTTTCACTATTAACTCCTACTTTGCATTTTTAATAATCTTTTCCACTTCATCAGCCACTTCATCTATAGTTAAATTTGTAGAATCAAGAATAATAGCATTTTCTGCAACCTTTAAAGCTCCTATTTCTTTATTTTTATCATTTTCGTCCCTTTTTTTTATATTATCTAAAACATCTTCATATGTACATTCAATTCCCTTTTCTTGGTTTTCTTTATATCTTCTTTTGGCTCTTTCATTCACATCAGCATCTAGATAAATTTTTACTTCAGCATTTGGAAAAACATATGTGCCAATATCTCTTCCTTCCATAATAACATCTTTTCCTTCTGCCATTTTTCTTTGCAATTCTACCATTTTCAATCTAACAGGTATAATTGAAGAAATTGGTGAAACAATTTTTGTTACTTCTGAACTTCTTATTTCTTTACTAACATCTTCACCATTTAAAAATACTTTTATTTCTCCATCTTGATGCTCAATTTTTATATCTAAAGTATCTATTAAGTCAATTATTTTTTGTTCATCATTTAATGTTAATCCTGCTCTTAGGCTTGCTAATGCCACACATCTGTATGTTGCTCCAGTGTCTAAATTAACTAATCCCATTCTTTGAGAAATAATTTTAGTTATTGTTCCTTTTCCGCTTCCAGCAGGTCCATCTACTGCTACTATCATATTTATCTCCTTTTTAATTATTCTTCTGGAAAATGAATTTGTTTTGCAACTATGTCAACATCTGAAATATACATAGCTGTCAGATTTTCAATCTCTCTTCTAGTTTCTTTTTTCAATAGTCTTAGTGTTTCCATCATGTTGGCTCCATACTCTATAGAAACTTCTATATAAAGTTGAACTCCTGCTGTGTCTGTATGAGTTTTATCAACTCTTATTTTTAAGATTTTATATACATTTTCAACTTTTTTAGCAACTGTAACTATTATGTCTTTAAATACACTATCAGATATTGTGAAATTTCCCAAATAACTAAATGTTGGTCTAATAATTGATTTTTCTGCAATATATGGTTCAGCATTTTTTCCTTTAGATTTAAATATTTGAAGTGGATCTAAAAGATATCCAGAAAAATCCTTCTTTATCTCAAATGTAGGTACTGGTATAACGTGTTTTCCTTGTGTAACACGGATTCTTCTAGCTGTTTCCATTTCCTCTTGAGTAGCAACTTCATTTATATATATTCTTTCAGAAATTGGTGGCAATTCAAGATTTTCAGCAATCTTGTCAACCATGCCATCAGAAGTTCCCAAAATAAGTATTGCATTAGGTCTATATTTTCTAATAGCTTTTTGTACTTCAAGCTTTTTTTCCTCTACACCAAATAAAGCATTTCTTACAGTTTCAATTTTTGTTGGTGCTTTCTTAGCTGAAACTCCAGCAATAACTTGATTATCTTTAATTAAAAGTCCATCATCTATTATGAAATTAATATTTCTTTGACCTGCCACATACTGTGCCCTATAGCTTTTACCTGTTCCTGACGGTCCAATAAAAGCATATGTTTTAATTTTAAATAAAAACATCCTTTTCTCCTTTATGAAAATTTAAAAAGTTACTCTTGCATCAATATCTCCTCCAGAGTTATTAACACTATTTCCTTGAGTATTTTCTACACTATTTCCGGAATTATTTACTTCATTTGATGTAGAATTTGTAACTTGATTTGTATTTTCAGTAGAGTTATTTGATCCATTACCATTTTCTGAATCTTGGTTATCTTCTCCCTCTTGTCTTTCAACTATTTCATTGCCTGTTTGAATATCAAATTTTCTTTCCATTGAAGCAGAAGCTATCATATCATCATCTAGAACGTAGATTTTACTTTCTGATGTATTGTCTGCATTCACATCTCTTTGTTCAACTAAAATCTGATTATAGATTCTATCATTGAAATTATCTTCTACAGCAGCAAATTTTTCTTCTTCTTCAAATACTAATATTTCAACATTGTTTTCTATTTTTCTTTCAATTGAAACATAATTAGAATAGTAAACATTAGATGTTTCTCTTATTCCATTTAATCTTGAATATAAACTATTTCTATATTCACGAATGATCTTCATTTCACCTTCTGAAAAATCATACTGTCCATTCTTATCATATAAAACAACATCTATATAACATGTACTATTTGGTTTTTCAAATAAATCATATACACATTCTGGTCTTTGAACAAAAACTGGAATGTCTTTTCCATTATTATAATCATCTTTATATAAATCTTCATTAGTATCAAATTTAGAATATATTGTCATATATTGATGATATTGTTGCATATCAATTTTAACTGTTTTACCATCTCTGTATAATTCAATAACTTGAGGTGTAAAAGAAAATTCTGTAACTTTACCACTATTATACTCTGATAAAAAGTTAACTATATCAGAATCAATATTCGTATAAAAATCATTAGAAATTCCGTCCTCAGTATAATAATTTACTATAAAAGACTTATAAGCAGATGAGGTGATTATATTCTTTTTAGGTGCATTACTAGTAAATAAATCATCTATTTTAATTCTGTTTCCATTATCAAGTCTAAAATTAACTCCATAATTTTTACTGAAAGAGTCTGTAAATTTAACAAATATTTTTACTGACAAAACATCAGAAAAATTTGAAGTAATAGTAGCATTTACATATGCACTATCATCAGAATTTGTTCTAAAAGTGTTACTGTCTAAGATTCTGTCTATCCTATCGCTTATTTGAGAATTTATACTGTTCTTTATACTATCACTATTTAAACCAGAAATTTCCGGATACGTAATCTCTACTCCATTTTTTTGTCTGCTTTTATATACATATGTCAATTTATTATTTTCATACGTATCTTGCATTAATGCTCCTGTAGTACTTTTATCTTCTGGTTCTATAATTTCTGTTGGAGAATCTCCAATAGTTTTAGGAACACTTTCAATAATAACTTGTGAACCCATAGAATTGTTTTGAGAATTTTTGTATATATATACAACTCCTATTGTAACTAAAAGGATCACTAGAAAGACAATTAAAAATACTTTTATATTTTTTCTAATTATCAATATATCCAGCCTCCTTTATAATTTGTTTTCCTCTGTCAGACAATAATGTATCTTTGAATATATCAATTGTTTCTGAACTATTATTTTTCAATTTTACTAAATAATAACTTGTTACAAAGGGATATGATCCATTTTTAATTGAATCATAATTTGGCTCAACATCATTTATCTTTAAAATTTTAACGCCATTATCAACATCTTCTTCAAAGTTATATAAGATATTTGATTCGTTATAAAGTCCGTAGCCTATTGCATTTTCACTATTATCATACATTGCAATTACATCATTGATTCTTCCATATACTTTATCATTAAAGTTTTCCATTGGAGGATTCATTAAACTCAATGATTTCATAACAACTGATTTCATTTGTCTTTGAACATCAGATTCATCTACTCTTTGGAAAGGAATAATATCAGTACTATTTCCATTTACTTGTGACCAATTAGTAAATTCTCCTGTATAAATTTGTTGAACTTGAGAGACTTTTAATGAATTTACTGGATTATTTTTATTAACATAAAAAACAAAACCCTCTTTCGCAATTAATTGTGTCTCAAATTCAGTTCCACTTAATTGGGCTAAAGATAATGCTTCTTCTGATGGCTCAGTTGTTAATAAGACATCTATTTCTCCATTTAACAATTTTTGATAACCTTCTTCAAGTTCGAAGCAACTTAATGCTTCTTCAGAGACATTAGGGTTTTGTGTATAATCTTTTATAATTTCTTTAGCAAGTGACTGAGTAAATATAGATGTTCCTATTCTTGGTAATTCGTTTTCAGATAAAATTATAGAATTATCACCGGCAGTCATGTTTTGACTAGCTTCTGCATTATTTTGTACTTTGCTTCCAAAAGAAAATTTATTTGTAAAAAATAAATAAATTCCAGCACAAATCACAGAGGCAATAACCATTAATAAAATAGGAAATATTGCACTAATAACTTTTTTCATCTTTTATCCTTTCTCTCAAATCACTTGTCTTAAATATGTTTACTGTCTAACCAACTTATGATAAATTTTCTTACCTTTCTTTAGTATTGCATATCCTTCTGCAAAATCTGAATCTTTTAAAGTATAAGAAATGTCATTTATTTTTTCATCATTTAAAGTAATAGCACCTTGAGTAATTAATGTTTTAGCTTGACCTTTTGAAGAAACAATTCCTGTTAAAACAATTGCATCAACTATAGATATATTTCCATCTACAGTTGTAGATTCCATTGTATCAACATTGCCTTTTCCTTCAAATAGAGCTTTAGTAGCTTCTTCAGCTTTTTTAGCTTCTTCTTCACCATGAACTAATTTTGTAATTTCAAAAGCTGCAATTTTTTTAGCTTCATTAATTCTTTCATCTTTATATTTTGTAAGTTCTTCTATTTCTTTAACATCCATAAATGTTAAAAGTTTCATAACATTTTCAATATCTTCGTCAGCAACATTTCTCCAATATTGATAAAATTCATATGGAGATGTTTTCTCTGGATTTAGCCATAATGCTCCATTTTCAGTTTTACCCATTTTTTTGCCTTCTTTAGTAGTAAGAAGTTTAAATGTAAAACCATAAGAATCATCATTTCCAATTTTTCTAATTAGCTCTACTCCACCTATTATATTTGACCATTGATCATTTCCACCCATTTGTAGTTTACAACCATAATGATCATGTAAATATAAAAAGTCATAAGATTGCATTAACATATATCCAAGTTCAAAGAATGTTAAACCTGTATCTAGTCTGTTTTTATAGCATTCAGCTGCTAACATTTTATTTACTGAAAAATGTACACCTATTTCTCTCATGAAATCTAGATATTTTAAATCTCTAAGCCAGTCACCATTATTAACAATAATAGCTGCATTTTCTCCTTCAAAGCTTAAAAACTTTTCAATTTGTTTTTTTATAGAAGCAACATTTTTATCAATATCTTCTATAGTAAGCATTTTTCTCATATCAGTTTTTCCTGATGGATCACCAATAACTGCAGTTCCTCCACCCATCAATATGATAGGTTTGTGTCCTGCTTTTTGCATATGTGATGCAACCATCAAAGATATGAAATGTCCAACATGTAAGCTGTCTGCAGTTGGATCAATACCTATATAAAATGGTACACTTTCCTTTTCAAATAATTTTTTAATTTCTTCTGGATGAGTTAGTTGTTCAACATAACCTCTCTCTTCTAATATGTCAAATACACTTGCCATTTATCCATTTTTCCTTTCTGATGATTATTTATTATCTAATTTTACTATTCCTGAAAATTCATCATTTTCAAAAAGTCTATTTAAATTTTTTGCATTAATACCTGTATCAACAGCCATCTGTTGAATATTACTGCATCCCTTAGTACCGTTTGTTTCAATATAATCTTTTAATTTTCTCATATCTAATAGTTCATTTGTTTTACAATTTTGGCAAACATCCATGTCTGAATGGAAAAAGTTGCCACAACGAGGACATTTTTTAAATTCCATATTTATTACCTCCAAAGTACTAATATTTTGTCACATTTTATCATAAAACAATAAAAAAAGGAATAGTTTTTATAATATTTCATACACGATAAAAAAGTAATCTTTTTCCTAATTAAAATATTATAAAAATTAATTCCTTTAATATAATTTAGAATATATTTCATAATTAATTAAAACTCTTCTTACGTACATGTTTGTTTCTTTAAAAGGTATGTTTTGTAAATTACTACCATCAGATTCAATAATACCTTGATTAATCCATGTATCTACATTTCCTTCACCAGCATTATATGCAGCAAGTGCTATTTTGTCATTTTTATATTTGCCTATTAAATACGCTAAATATTTTGTTCCAAATTCTATATTAGTTTCAGGATCGTATAGATCATGTTCATCATATCCAAGTTGAGTTGCTAAATGAATTCCGGTACTATCAATTAATTGCATCAAACCTTTAGCTCCCTTATTAGAATTCACATCATTTTTAAAATTACTTTCTTGCTTAATAACGGCATATATTAAATTTTTATCTATATTACATTCTTCAGAATATTTTTCCACATATTCTGAATATTTGATTGGAAAAACTAAGTTTAATATATGTTTTAACAAAAGTAATACTAAAAATATTATGAGTAAAAATATAATTATAGAAACTAGTTTATTTTGCTTCATACCAATTATTTCCTTCTGATACTTCTACCTTAAGAGGTACTAAAAGTTTAGTAGCATTTTCCATACATCTAACTAGTAGATTTTTAACTTCTTCTAATTCACTAATTACAGTTTCAATTAATAACTCATCATGCACTTGTAAGATTATTTTTGATTTATATCCTTTTTCTTTTAATTCTCTATAAACATTTATCATTGCAATTTTCATTATGTCAGCAGCTGTTCCTTGTATTGGAGTATTCATTGCAACTCTATCTCCAAATTTTCTAACCATATAATTCTTTGATTTTAATTCAGGAATATATCTTCTTCTTTTATACATTGTTTCTATAAAGCCTTTTTCTTTAGCATCTTCAACAACATTATCCATGAATTTCTTTATGCCATCATATTTCTGCAAATATTGTTCAATATATTCCTTGGCTTGTTTTCTTGAAGTGTGGATTTGAGCAGCTAAACCAAAATCACTTATTCCATATACAATACCAAAATTAACAGCTTTTGCTTTGCTTCTAAGTTCCTTTGTTACTTCTGAAAGTGGAACTCCAAATACTCTTGATGCAGCTTGAGCATGAATATCTTCATCATGGTTAAAGTTATCAACCATTGTTTTGTCACCTGAAACATGTGCTAAAACTCTAAGTTCAATTTGAGAATAATCTGCATCTAAAAAGACTTTCCCACTTACAGGTTTAAATACTTTTCTTAGCTTCTTTCCAAGTTCAATTCTAGTAGGAATATTTTGTAAATTTGGTTCTGTACTGCTTATTCTACCTGTTGCTGTAACAGTTTGATGAAAATAAGAATGTATTCTTCCTGTGTTTTGATTTATATAAGGAATTAATCCTTCTACATATGTTGAATTCAATTTTGCGAGTTGTCTATATTCTAAAATTTTATCAATTATTTCATGTTCACCTTGTAGTTTTTCTAATGTTTCAACATCTGTTGAATATCCATTTTTAGTCTTTTTGATAACAGGTAATTTTAATTTTTCAAAAAGAATTTCGCCTAATTGCTTAGTTGAATTAACATTAAATTCTTCTCCAGCAAGTTCATAAATTTCTTTTGTTAACTCTTCTAATCTTATTTTTAATTCTTCACCATATGAAACAAGATCATCTTTATCTACATACATTCCTTCAAATTGCATGTCTGCCAACACTTCTAATACAGGCATTTCAATATTATTAAATAGATCTAACATTTCATTTTTTTCAAGTTCTTTTTCTAATATATCTTTTAAAACACCTATTGAATAAGCATAAATAAATGATTTTTCATCTATCTTTTCCTCTTGTGTATCAAATAAATTAATTTGTTCTCCACTCTCTTCTGATTCGTCTATTTCTTTATTCAAATATGTCTTCATCAAATCTGAAATTGAATATAAATTAGTAGTTGAATTCAATAAATACCCAGCAATCCTAATATCAAACATAAAGTTTTTAGGAGAAATTCCAGCTTCTCTTGCTAATATATAAATAGATTTTAAATCGTAACTACATTTCAAAATCTCGTTATTTTCAAATAACATTTTAAAATCTAAAATATTATCTGTTTTATATTCATAAACTTTATTCTCATTTTTTATATAAATCGCAATACTTTTTACAGATTGCTTAATAATTGAATTTGCATTTTCCTTTGTTTCAAAATAGAAATACATTATTTTATCAGAAATAATTTTTTGTTCTAACTCATGAAATTCCTCTTGAGAAATAACAGTCTTATCAAATTCAATATTTGTTTCTTTTTCTTCTTTAGGCGAATCTGTATTTTCAGTTAAATTAAATCTTTCAATATATCTATTAAAACGTAATTCTTTAAAGATTTTTAATACTTCTTCTTTGTTCCATTCCTTAACTTTTAAATCTTCTAATGTTTTATCTATAGGAGTCTCTAAATTTATTGTTCCCAAAGTTTTTGATAACATTGCTAAATCTTTATTTTCAACAATCTTTTCTCTCTGTTTTCCTTTTATGTTATCTTCGCCTTTTTCAATTTTCTCATATAAATTCTCTATTGTTCCATATTCTTGGATTAAAGCAAGAGCTGTCTTTTCACCAATTCCAGGGACACCAGGAATATTATCTGATGTATCTCCTTGAAGTCCTTTTACCTCGATCATTTGCTTTGGTTCAACGCCATAAACTTCTAAGACCTTGTTCCTATCAAAAATATCTGTTTCTGTTTTTCCTGCTTTAGTTCTAGGAATATAAATTGAAACTTTATCAGTTGCAAGTTGAAAAGAATCTCTATCACCAGTAAGTAATACAACTTCAATTCCAGCATTTTCACCAACTCTTGATAAAGTTCCTAAAATATCATCAGCCTCATATCCTTCTTTTTCTATAATTGTAATATTCATTGCTCTTAAAACATTTTTCAAAATTGGCATTTGACTCGCAAGTTCATCTGGCATTCCTTTTCTTGTTGCTTTATATCCTTCATACATTTTATGTCTTGCAGTTGGAGCTTTTAAATCAAATGCAACAGCAATATAATCTGGATTTATTTCATCAAGTTCTTTAAATAATATTGCTAAAAATCCATAAACAGCATTTGTATATGTTCCATCTGCAGTTTGTAACATTCTGCTGCCCATAATTCCGTAAAATGCTCTATTTACAATACTATTTCCATCAACAACAATTAATTTTTTCAAATTATAACTCCTCCATATTAATATTCATAAACATCAAATTGATTTATATTAATTTTATTTTTATATTCTTCATCATATCTTATTTCAGTTCCTTTTGGAACAATTATAATATCATTATCTTTAATTTCTTTTGGCAAATAAAAATTATATTTTCCAAAAGATTTTACATTATCAAAATTTCTGTTTTTTTCAAAATATTGAACCGAATTTATATAATCATATGTATCATATTCTTGGTAAAACATAAAATATATGAATGGCTCTTTAAAAGAATATTGACAATAAACATTTTCTGCATCAGAATTTTGACAATATTCAGCCACTTCTTTAACTCCAGATGTAAAAGTAAAATAGCTATTAAAATCCTGATAATTGTAATCTTGAATAAATAAGATAAAACATAAAGCATAAGCAGAAATTAGCCAAGGTAATAATATATTATGTCTTTCAATTATTGAATATATACCTAAAACTATATAATACACATAAGGTATAAATATAATGTTAATATGATTTATATTTATTTGGCAAAATGTTGCTAGTACTAGAGATGATATCATCCAAATATTCATAATTTGATTAAATATATTTTTATTATATTTTCTTATTGATTGTACTACACCTATTATAAAGAAAGGAAAACTTATTAAATACATTATTCCGAAATTTTTAAGTGCATTCCAATCTAGATTATCATATTGTAATATAAATATTCTTATAGTTGCAAGTAAATTGTTCACTACACCTTCAAGAATATTATTAGAAAAAATCGTAGAAACTTCCTCATATCTGTTTTCAAGCAATTTAGGTACTGTAATACCTAAAAAAGAAAATTGCTCTACTCCTAGTGAATTTACCATTAAATAAAGAATTAAAGGCACTGAAATCACAAAAACAATTCCTAAAAATAAAATAGCTTTTTTAATTGAAATCTGTTTCTTTGCAATTAAATATGATAAAAGAATAATTACAAAAACAGGTAAAAATAAATAAGATGTTGCATATGAATATGCAGAAATTCCCATAACTATAAAAGCTAAAATTTGCCAAATGTTTTTTTCTTTCTTTAATCCTAGAACTAATAAAAATACAGCTAATAGAATTAAGTCTGGAAACAAATTGCACTCCATTCCCCATCTACTTTTCATTATATGCCATGGACA
>CANQPZ010000022.1 GCA_947625895.1 uncultured Clostridia bacterium
TAAGATTTGACATTATTTCTTTTGCATATTCTAAAGTCATTCCTTTTGCTGTTGATAAACGTCCTTCTTTAAGATGCACAAATGATGAATAATTAATTGATATTCCACCACATAAAGTTAAGTAAATACCTGTTTTTAAGTAATCTTCAACTTCTTTATCAGAAATATCATCAATGCTTAATCTAGCAGTATCTGTGATATTAATGCTCTGGAGAATTTTATCTTTTTCTGCAAGTATTACAGCATTTCCCGTATATGCATAAACATCTTCTGATCCCCTCATTTTATTAAAAAGATTACGAGCCTCATCAATATTTTTTGGTTTTCCATACATTTTTCCATCAAACACAATGTTTTGATCACCTGCTATTATAAGTCTTTTTCCTCTTTCTTTAGTTTCTTCAAAAACTTTTTCAGCTTTTCTCATAGAAATTTCTGCCAATTGATCTTTGAATGTTTTAGAAGTATCAGGAGTCTCATCAGCATTGCTAACAATAACTTCAAAAGGGATACTCTTATCAATCATTTGTTGCTTACGAACAGCTGATTTTGATGCTAAAATTACTCGTGGGAAATTGTTTACAATTTTCTTAAAAGGTTCTATCAAGTCTTCTGGTTTATCATAAAAGATAATTTCTGTAGCAATATTTGCCATTGTAGTAGAAATATCACTATTCTTTTTTGCAATAACATAAATAGGTTTTCCTGCTGCATAACAGAAACCTCCATTCATTCCTAGTCCTACACCCTTTTCACTAAATTCAATTATGTTGCAATCACATTGTAACATAGCTGGAAAAGCATAATCTTTCATCAATGTTTTACCATCTTGAATAACAGCATTTCCCCATTTTTCCACATCTCGTGCCATTAATGTAATTTCTATACCTGCTTTATTTAAAGCTGATTCTATGGCTTCAACTTTTGCACGATCTTCTTCTCCATCATGAAATTTTAATGCAAAAAAAGAGTGTAATGTTTTTGGCTTTCTTTCATAAGAAATTTTCGCTTTTTTTGCTACTTCTGGCATATAAATACCTCCTAAAAAATTACACTTAAAATTATTGGTGGAGATGAGGAGAGTCGAACTCCTGTCCAGAATTTTATCCATATAGACTTCTCCGAGTGCAGTTTGTTATTAAATTCATCTTTTATCCATTAACAAACAAACGAATAAAAAATATATCTTCTTGAAATCCCTCTATTAGCGAAGAAATAATAGATTCGTTTCCTACTAAGTCGTCGCCTTATCTTTAGCCGTAGGTTTCTAAAGTAAGACGTTTGCCGCAACTAAGCAGCAAATGCTAATTCGTTATTATCAGCGTTTATTTTTAATTTGTACCTTTTTTAGGTGGCCAGGTACATCCACCACTCGCTATCTATATTTCAAAAAAGCTGTCGAAACCAATACATCCCCATATTGATACTTTATTATTATAACATCACTATGTCTATTAATTCAATATTTTGTTATTAAAATAATTTAGCAATTTTAGACAATTCTTTTACTTTTATTAAAAACAAAAAGATAGATACTTTAATTAGTATCTATCTTCTTATTATTTATTTTACATATGAATTAAATATGCAAAAACAAACCAGAATTGGCAAAATGTACCTAACATAACAAATATGTGGAATATTTCATGAAAACCTACATATTTTGTATTTATCTTTGGCCATTTTAAAGCATATATTAATCCACCTATTGTATAAAATATTCCGCCTGCAAGAAGCCATCCTAAAGCTTCCATTCCTCTAGGAATAGCAGAGAATATTTTTATTAATGGATATGCAGCAATTACACAAATCCATCCCATTGCAATATATATTGCAGTTGTTAATTTTCTTGGAGCATTAATCCATACTGCAGTAAGTATAGTTCCTAAAATTGCAAGTCCCCATACAACTCCAAATATTGCCCAGCCCCATCCACCTCTAAGTGGTCCTAAGCAAATTGGTGTATATGTTCCTGCAATGACCATATAAATCATTATATGATCAAATTTTCTCAATACTCTTGTTGGTTTTTCTTTTAAATTTAATAAATGATATAGTGTGCTGAAAGTATATAGTAATATAATAGTCACTCCAAATATTGTACAAGAAACAATATCCCAAGCCTTTTCATTACTATACAAAGCTGAATAAACTATCATTAGAACCAATCCAACTAATGATAATACAGCACCTATTAAGTGAGAAAATCCACTCACTGGATCTTTAACTTTTTTCATATTTCCTCCATCTAGTTTTCTATACTAGATTATCATTTATTTGTTACTTTGTCAATAATACTATGAAAAATACTTGCTTATTTTTTCCAAATTGTCAAAATTCCATTGTCTGAATATGTCATATGCAACTATGGCTACCGAATTTGATAAGTTTAAAGAACGTAATGTTTCCCTCATTGGGATTCTTATTGTCTTGTCTAAATGTTTTTTTAAAACATCTTCTGGTAATCCTTTTGTTTCTTTGCCAAATAAAACAAAAACCTCTTCCATTTTAGAGTAATCAACATCTGAATATACATGTTGTCCTTTAGTTGTTACAAAATACATATCATTCTCTTCTGGTTTATATTTTTCCAAAAATCTATCAAAAGATACATGTTCTTCTATTTCTAGTTTATCCCAATAATCTAAGCCAGCTCTTTTTACTTCTTTTTCAGAAATACTAAAACCTAGAGGATGGACTAAATGTAACTTTGCCCCAATAGCAGCACATGTTCTTGCTATATTACCTGTATTCTGAGGAATTTCAGGTTCAACTAATACAATATTCATTTTCATTTTTAGTTATTTCTCCTATCTCCATCTATTATTTTCAGGCATAATAATATAACTATTTCTATTTATTTTCAACTTTTTTTCAAAAAGTCTTGACAATTTAAAATTCCAAGTTATATAATAAGTCATGTCAGTATGACTTGCAGGTGTGGCGGAACTGGCAGACGCACAGGACTTAAAATCCTGCGGGACCTAAATCCCGTATCGGTTCGACTCCGATCACCTGCACCATAAAAAAACAGCTATAATAAATAGCTGTTTTTTGTTTTCTATTTTATTTTATTTTTCTAGCAACAATTGCGAATCTTCCATCCTCTTGGCTATATTCACATGTTGACAATGTAATCAGTTGATCTCCATATTCTGCAGTTTTTCCTGTATCATATATACTTGCTTTTTTACTTTCTGAAACATAATTATTAAATTCTTCTTCATTTTCAGCATTTACAAAATAATAATATCTAAATACATTTTTTTCATTTTTGTAATAGACTCTTGAGAAGAATACTGCAATTATTTCATACTCGCAATCTTCATCTGGTGTTGTAAATCTGATGTTAGGATGTTCATCATAAAAACTTTTATCTTGATAGTCTAATAAGCTTTGAAACATATTTCCATTTTTATTATTGTGACCATATATAAGTAAATTACTGCTTGGTATAGTCCAATCATAATCTTTATCTAAGAAAATTGCCCCATCTTTTGAATATTCATCTTTATAGTTATGTCTTAAGTAATAGTCATTATCAGTTGTTTGTACAACTGGAAAGCTCATATTTGTATTTGGTATTTCAACCCATCCCACAACATTATTATATTCATTTTTAAGTTCTTGTACTTGTAACATTCTTTCAGTTACTTCATTTGTAACCTCGTTTTCATTTACTTGAACATTTTCTATTGTTTGGGCATATTCTTGGTTTGTAGTTTCTTTACCACCTAATAATTTAATTACAACTATTGCTACTACACAAATAATAAATATTATAATTAGTACAGTTCTAATAATAGCGATTTTTTTAGATTCGGCGTGTTTTGCTCTTCTTTTTCCCATTTTGAAATAACTCCTTTATACTTAACTATATGCTTCAAGATTATTAATCTTTTTTAATTTTACAATATTCTAAGATTTTTATCAACATATAAAAAGATAATATTTATTTTACATATAATATTGATTTTTAAAAACTTTGTGCTATACTCTATTCATAATTATTAGAGTAGAAAATATTTAGTTAAGACTTAGTAGACGGGAAGTTGTTACTAAGGCAAAAATAATATTATTTGCTTATCTATTTTCGCATTCCGCTAATAAAGATTCAGGAGTATTTATATTCTCCTTTTCTTTTGTTGCGGTTTGCAAAAAAGAAAAGGAGTTTTTTTATGAGTAAAAACAAAAAAATCATTATATTATCTCTTCTTTTGGCAGTTCTTATTGTTTTATCTAGATTCTTATCAATCAAAACACCAATTGTAAAAGTGAGTTTTGGATTTATTCCCATAATGCTTTGTGCTACATGGCTTGGTCCAAAATGGGCAGTATTGTTGTGCGTTCTAGGAGATCTTATTGGTGCTACTTTATTTCCTACAGGTGCTTATTTTGTTGGTTATACAATTAGTACAGGAATTGCTGGTTTAATCTATGGATTACTTCTTTATAAAAAAGATTCTGATGCTTATTCTACAAAAAAGTTTATTCTTCGAATTATAATTTCTGTTGTATTAGTTTCAATTATCGAAGGCATGCTTTTAAATACTTTATGGACAAGCATTGTTGTTGGAAAAGCATTTTATGTATTATTTGCAACTAGAGCTATTAAGCAATTAATTATGATACCTATTAATGTTATTGTTTTTGCTTTCATCGAAAAAGCTTTAGACAAACCTTTTAATAAATATGTGAGGACAGATAATGATTAAGTTAGAAAATATTTCTTTTAAATATCCTAATTCTAAGACAAATGTTTTAAGTGATTTAAATATGACAATTAATGACAATCAAATAATAGCAATAGTTGGAAAAAATGGTTCAGGAAAATCTACAACTGCAAAACTTTTATCAGGAGTCTTAAAATTAAAAAAAGGAAAAATTACTATAGATGATACTGATATTTCTAAATTTAAAAAATCTAAAGATTTACAAAATAATGTTGGAATTGTCTTTCAAAACCCTGAAAATCAAATTATTTTTAATAACATATATGATGAAATTTCCTTTCCAATAAAGAATTTAGAAAAATCAGAAATTGATAAAAGAGTTGATAATGCACTTGGAGAGGTCGAAATGTCTTCTTTAAAGGATAAAGAACTTTACTCTTTATCTTTAGGTCAGAAACAAAGAATTGTTATTGCTGAAGTTTTAGCAAGAAAGCCAAAATATATAATATTAGACGAACCTACCACAATGATTGATAGTTTTGGAAAAGAAAAAATTTATGAAATTATTAAGAATTTAAAAAATCAAGGATATACAATTATTTTAGTTACAAATATTGCTGATGAAATTTTACTAGCTGATAAAGTATTTATTTTAGATAGTGGAAAAATTACTCATGAGATCGATAAATCCGATTTCATTTCAAATGCTGATATATTTAAGGAATATGGATTAGAGATTCCTACCCTACTTCATATTTTAGTTGAGCTAAAAAAATCTGGTGTTGACATAGATTTAAAGGATTTAAATGTTTCTGAGTTTGTAAATTATTTGAAAGGTAAACTACTAAATGAAAAACTTAATTAAATTTATACTTTTTATCATTTACACTACATTAGTTTTTTTATTGCCAAATAGCTTATATGTCTTATTACTTTTTCTTTTGCACTTTATGATAATTTTATTTTGCAAAATAAATATAATGCAAATCACATTAAGTATGTTAAAAGTATTTCCTTTTATTTTATTTACTTTTTTAATTAATTTAATAGTTGATAACTTTTATAATGCATTATGGATTGGAATAAAATTAATTATTGTATGTAATATTACTTTTATTTATTCAAAAACAATATCTGTGGCATCATTTGCACGTACTATAAAGTTACTTTTTTCTCCACTAAAATTATTGAAAATTAATGTGGATGATATTGAAATAATGGTATGTATGGCATTGACTATGATCCCTGTGTTTAAATCAGATTTAACAGAACTAAAAGAATCTTGTTTATCTAAAAATATTAAATTTAATTTTTCGAATTTGAAATTTATATTATCAAAATTTCTACTATCACTAATTAGAAGAATTAATCAAATTGAAGAATCTTTAATTTCAAAAGGATACTAAAAAAAGCTTTAATAAAAATTATTAAAGCTTCTTTTATATCTAAAATTAATAAAATAAAAAAGGCATACTTAAAAAGTATACCCCTTATATTTATTCTTCTGCTGATTCAGTTTCTTCACTATCTCCAAGAGCTTCATATTCTTTTAAAATAGCGCTTTGAATTTTTTCTCTAGTTTCAGCATTAATTGGATGAGCTACATCTTTAAACTCTCCAGTATTTGGTCTCTTTTTGCTAGGCATAGCAATAAATAATCCATTTGTTGATTCGATAACTTTAATGTCATGAACTGCAAATTCGTTATCGAAAGTTACAGAAGCTATAGCTTTCATTCTGTTTTCTGACTTTACTTTTTTTACACGTACGTCTGTTATTTCCATTTTGTACCACCTTCCAAAGTTTTTATTATACATATATTTTTCTATATGTACATTTATTATATTCGCCAAAAAATATTTTTTTCCTTCTTATTTTTACAGTATTTTATAAATTTTTTTAACTTTTTGTTTTTAACATCATATATTGTATTAATAGATATTTTCAGTTGAAATTTCTTCACAAACAGTATATAATTGTAGTGCTTAAAAATTTTTTAACTTTTTTAACATATATTTTTTTGCAAGGAGTTTAAAATGAGCGTAAAAATTAATAATTTAGATAATTATAATCATATACATTTGATTGGAATCGGTGGAGTTAGTATGAGTGCGATTGCTGTTACTCTTCATCGTTGGGGATATAAAATAACAGGTTCTGATGCTAATCAGAGTGAATTAACAGATAAGCTTGTTGAAGCAGGTATATCTGTTACTATAGGTCATGATTTAACTAATTCAAGAAAAGCAGATTTAATTATATTCTCTGCTGCAATAAAAGATTCTGACCCTGAAATGGTTTTAGCTAGACAATGTAATATTCCTATAGTTACTAGAGGAGAATTTGTTGGTTATTTAACAAGACGTTATAGAGAAAGCATTTGTGTATCAGGTACTCATGGAAAAACAACTACAACTTCTATGATTGCTCTATGCTTCTTAGAGGCACACTTAGATCCTACAATACAAGTTGGAGCCATTTTAAAACAAATAAATGGAAACTATACAGTTGGAATAAGCGATTATTTCATATTAGAAGCTTGCGAATATATGGAAAACTTTTTACGTTTTAGTCCTAAAACGGAAGTTATACTAAATATAGATAATGATCATTTAGATTATTTTAAGACTTTTGATAATGTAAAAAAAGCTTTTCAAAAATATGCAATGCTTGTTCCTGATAATGGATTACTAGTTACAAATGCTGATGATCCATCTTGCTTAGAATTACAAAAATATACACGTGGAAATTTTGTTACATATGGTATTAAAAACTTATCAGCAAATTATACAGCTAAAAACATTAAACATAATGCTTTAGGATTTTCTGAATTTGATGTATTTTATAATAGTAGTTTTTATATGCATGTCAGACTATCAGTTGCAGGAATACATAATGTTTCAAATGCATTGGCTTGTATTGCTGTTGCTGCATATTATGGAATTGCAAAAAGTACAATATACTCTGCATTATTAAAATTTACAGGTGCACATCGTCGTTTAGAATATGTTGGTTCTTATAATTCTTTCTCAGTATATGATGATTATGGACATCATCCAACTGAGATTACTGCAACAGCTAATGCTATAAAAGATAAAGATTGTAATGAGTCTTGGGTTATATTTCAACCACACACTTATAGCAGAACAAAAAATCATTTAGATGAATTCGCAAAAGCTTTACTTGCATTTGATAATATAATAGTTACTGATATATACGCAGCACGTGAACAAAATACATATAACATTTCTTCATTAGATCTAGCAAATAAAATAAATTCATATGGAAAAGAAGCTTTATATATTAAAGATTTTAATGAAATAGCTGATTATGTTAAGAAACATGCTAGACCAAATGACCTAGTTCTTACATTAGGTGCTGGAACTGTTACAGAAATTGGTCCTAAAATTGTTAATAATTAAATGGCAATATCTATTAAGCGAACATATTTTATGTTCGCTTTTATTTCATCATATTTTTTATCATTGTATCTGCGAAAACTCCATATCCTATTTCAGGATTTGCAACTAATACATTTGTTAATACTCCTATTAATTTTCCATTTTGCAGTATTGGTGATCCACTCATTCCACATATAATCCCACCAGTCTTATCTATTAATTTTTTGTCTGTTATTTTCACTTCCATACTTTTATTATCTATATCATTTTCTTTATAAATATCTGTAATTTTAATATCATATTCATCTATTTTTCCATCTTCCATTGAACAAAGAATTTTAGCATCTCCAATTTTAATCTCATCTCTTGATGCGACCTCTACCCCATTTTTATATTTATCTATAATATTAATTCCTTCTACATTGTCTATATTTCCGAAAATTCCGAAATTCGTGTTTTCATTTACTGAGCCAATTAGTGTGCCATTTGAGATACTACCTTTTATTTCTCCTGGTATTCCATTTGTTCCTTTTGTTATGCTTACGACTTTAGACGTAACGACTTCTCCGGTTTCAATGTTTAATAATTCTTCAGTATCACTGTCTGATATTCCATGTCCAAGTGCGGCAAATTTCTTGCTATTTGGTTCGTAAAAAGATATTGTTCCAATTCCGCTTGCACTATCTCTTACCCATAAACCTAATCTATATTCACTCTTGTTTATTTGCATAGGTTTTATCTTGGAAGTTATTATTTCATTATTGTGAACATATTTTATTTCTATCTCATTTCCCTTTGAATTATTTACTATATCTTGCAGAGTTTTCACTGAATCAATTTCTTTACCATCTAGTTCTATAATAGTATCTCCTTCTTTAATATTTGTTTTTTCATATGGTCTTTCTATCTCATTGTTTATATTTGTTAGTTCTGTAACTCCAATTACTAATACTCCATTTGTATAGAGTTTTAACCCAATAAGACTTCCAATAGGAATCACTTTTGTTTCTGGGATAGTTGTTACTGACACTTCTTTAACCTTAATTTTTCCAAATAAACTTACATTAATTTTTTGATTTTCTGTGTTTTCTCCTTGCCATGTCTCAACAATATTATTTTTTTGTGTTGTAAATTCTATTCCATATAATTTTTTTATATTTATTTTTTCTCCTGAAAGGAGAATTATATTTGATGGTATTTGTGTAATGTTCGTAACATAGCTTAGTAAAATGATTAAGAACAAAATTAAAAAAATAAATCTCTTTTTCATGATTACCTCTTTATAATTTTGTCCTTATATTAAGATGGTTATTCATTAATTACTAGCAAAGCTTTAATTGTTTTTGCAAATTTGGCGAAGCCTTTATATAATAGGAAATTCGGAAAACTTTCCTATATAGAACAAAAGCGGACAATATGTAATCTGCAAAAGGAAAAAATATTCTAAATCGTCCGCGTCTTTGTTCGTCCGCGAAAAATTGTTATACAATTTTTCTGTGAAATGCTTTATATAATAGGAAAGTTCAGAGAACTTTCCTATTATATAAAAAAAGAATGTAAACATTAACTGTTTACATTCTCAATATTTTATCTATTTATATAATCATTTGTTTTATACAGCTGATTACGATATTTTGCAATTGCTGTGTATATAGATTTTCTTCTTTTAGTTAACTCAGCATCTGTGATAACCAGATCATTTATATTTGCTGGAAGAGTTCCTGTATATTCTTCGCCAGTATCGTAATAGAACCAATCACTACCTTTTAGTATTAGTAGTTCATAATTATCTGTTCGATAAGCTTTATACAGCTCTCCATTTATATATTTCACAACTGGAGTATAGTTACTACCTGTTATACATGTATAACAGCCTAAATTTTGATGATCATACAAATATAATACTTCTTTACCATTTGGCAATACTGTTAAATTTTCTCTAGGTTTTGTCGTATCATATTCATAATTAGTTATTTCAGATACTGGTATAGAATCATTATATTCTACTCTAATATTATTTATGTTGCTTCTTCCTCCATAAGGATTAAGAAGTGATACTGGATAATATGTATTTGTTGATTCATCATATGCGCAAACAATATCTTCTGATGATCCATCACTTACTATTTTTGTATTTATTCTTTTTGCATCATATTTAAATTCAGCACTCAGATCTGAGTCATAAACAGTTGTGCCATCCCAATCTGCTGCTGATATATTTCCTAACTCTTGGCAATCATATTTATGATATGGTGGATTATTAGAGCTTTCAGCACTAGTTCCTTTATTTATATGATCTGTAAAATATAATAAATCTACATCTACAGAATTGTTATTGTTATTACTTTTTACAATTGTATAATTGTTAAAAATAGTTGTTCCACATGGTATTCCTTCTAGGAAAGAAACCATTGAAATATTATCTAAAATATTTTCCCAATCAGCTTGACTAAGTACAGGTAAAAGATATTCATAATTTGAACTATAGTAGTTTTGATTATATGTTGATATAGCTGAATTCAAATTATATTGTATTGAATTTCTGATTAAATTTCTTTTATGTTGAACAAAGTCTGAATCATCACTTTCTGGATTATTGCTAGGTCCTATATCAAATATCTTTGATGTATCTCCTGCAAAATTAACATATTCATCTGGAATAGTTCCTGCCGCTGTTTCATAAAATTGATTAAGTGTGCCTGCTTCAATATCAGTTAAGTTATTTTCAACCCATGTTGAAAAGTAATATGCTTTTATATAATATTCTTTTGCATCATAATCAGTCATCTCTATACCATTGTAGAAAACTCTTATTGGATTATATGTATATGCATATCCATCAGCATCAAGCACAAAATAATTCAAGATGTCGTTTGCATTATATGTTTTATCTATTTCGAGTGTTGTTTCAATTATTTCATCACCTGTTTGATATCTAGTTTCTTTTGGTGATCCATCTACATTACTACGTCTAACAGGAAAATATTGTCCATTATTTATCCAATCCATTGTGGATGTTAGCGTATTTCCGATGTAAAATATAGTTTATAAATGCATAAGCTTGTCTTTCGTCATTAGTAATAGGTGTTGTACTATCATCAAAAGTATTTACACTTAAAGTTTTAAATCTAACATTATTATGCGTAGATGATGATGGATTACTATTTGCATTTTTGATTGCCTCAAGTGTTGAAGATCCACTTTCACTTGGCTCTGGTAAACTTAATGAATTTCCAAAGCTTTGTCTTTTTACAGTCTTTAGTAAAAAATCTCCCTGAATTTCTATTTTACTTGGATCTATTAAATATCCTGATTTTGAAAATTCATTTGTAACAACTGATGGATCATTAATGCCTCCATAAGCACCATTTTCACGTTGACTCTTCTTAGTTCCATATAAAGTAACATAATTATCAAGAGTATAACTTGCTACAACATCATAGTAATTACTACTACCTGGAGTGCCATTTTTATATTCACCACTATAATAAATAAATGGCTTTAGCATATAATTGTATACAGTATTTACATCACTATCATTTGGATCTGTTGTAGTAGTACCATCATCTTTAATATATTGAATTTGTTTTTCTGGAGTTAAATCTGTCATTCCATCATCAGCTTTAAGAAGAACTTCAGGAGTCTTTAATGGACTATATATATAGTAGCCATCATATGTTGTAAACAAAATAGCTGGCACATATGCTTGTAGTCTTGATCTTGCAGCACCAGACATACCTAAATTTGTTGCCAATGTAGTAAAAAATGTATTAACCGAAGCTAATACATAACTTTTTACTGACTCACCAGTAACTCTTGATGTATTCAAAGAGTTAATTTGAAATGACGCTATGGCATCATAAGTTGAGTCATTTAATTTAGTTTGATATTCTGATTCTAATTTAATTGTGTCAGTCTGTTTTTGAATATAAAAAGATAATACAATTGATATTGGTAATATTATTATGACAAATATAACTGCAAAATTTTGATATTTCATCGACTAACCTTTCCTTAATTAATTACTACTTCCATTATTTTGAACAACACCTGAATGAGAACCAGAAATTTGATATGATCCTTTTCCAGCTATTGAATAAAATACATTTCTAAGAGATTGTGCAATTGTTGTATCTGTATTTGTAGAAGTAACAGAGAAGATATCTCCTTCTTTAAGTACATATTTTCCACTTCCACCATAAACTTGGTCTTCAATTGTTCCAGTATAAACAGAATAGTAAACATTTTCACCTATTACTTTACTTGTTGTCCAAGTTGTTTTTTTACCAACGTTTTCATCTATTGCTTTAACTTCTAATTCAGTATTAAAAGTATGTCCTAATGATGAAATTTTTTGTTTATACTCGTCAAGATCAGCTTGTCTGATTGCTCCAACGTTTCTTTCTTTGTCAACAAACTCAACAGTTTTTTGTTGTACTGCTTGTGATGCAATAGCATCATTTCTATCAGCTATTGTCATTAGTGGAAAAACGAACATTAAAACTGCAGCAATAAATATTGCAATTATTGTTACTAATGTATCATTCATTTCATTTCCTCCCTGTTTTTTTAATCTACGATTGTATATGTAATAATAGTTTTAGTAGTTTTGGCTGGTGTAATAACTATTTCCTCGCCAAGAGTTTGATCCATATAAATATTACCATCTAATCTATATTCAACATATGATTCTTCAAACTTTTCATTTGCATAGCGCATCAAATTATTAGATGAATAATTTAATGATGGCATTAATTTTGAATCAACTCCATATATATATGAATTAATTCTTTCTAAACGATACTGCATATTAGATTGATTAGCCCATGGAGCTTTGTACATGTAAGATGGTTTAGCTGAATCTCCATAATTTAATTTAACCCAATCATAAAACTCTTTATCAGTACTGTTAGATGGTCCTGAAAGACTAGCTTCATTTTCAATATCGTTATCAAACACTTGTAACTCTTCAATTTTACCGTGTTGAATCATTTTTTTTACAAATTCTAATTCTAATATTGTCATCTTCTTGGCAATATCTATATATTGATGGTATTACTGTTTCTATGCCAACAATTCTAGTGACATTTCTATCTAATGATTCTATTTTGGGTACAAATTTATTTAATTGTATATTAGTTAGAACTGCGTCTGCTGTCTGTTTAGCTTTAGAAAACAATATCATAGAAATTGTAAAAGCTAAAACAAATATCATCGCAGCTCCAGCTATTTTTAGTGCATCAGAAACATTCTCCATTTACATCACCTATATTATTTTTCAGTTATTGTAACTAAATAAATTATTCCGTCTTTTTCTGTTTCTGTAATTTCATATTTTTTTCCACTGCTAATTTTCTTTTTTAACTTAGTGTATTCATTTTTAGCAGCATTAATATTTGTTTGAGTATTAGTTCCATCAGCATCTTCATAAACATTTGCAGCTTTTGTTGCATCATTTAATGCATTTTTATCAGCTGAAGAATATCCTGAAATACTTTCAGCATTAATACTAATGAACTTTCCACTTTCATCAACATATTGTGAATTTTGTGTAGTAATTTCATCTATCATTGATATAACATCAGATCCATTTAAAGTTCCTTTTGAACTATAGTTTTTTACTGTTGCATTATATGCATTTTTATCACTTTGACTCATTTTAGAAGCAGCTGTTTGTACTGCTCCAGTTGCAGATTGATAAATGTACATAGATATTGCTATTAATAAAATTGATATAAGGATTGCTCCTGCTATAATTAACGCTTTTGACGCATTTTCCATAGTTTTTTCCTCCTATTTTTCTTTTGATTATTATTTATATTTTTTCCCTTGTGGGAAATATTAAAAACTATTTTATTTTTCTTCTATTGGTTGATTATCTTCTATTGCTGTAAATATAATTTTTTTAACTTGTCCTGTTTTTTCATGAAACTCAACATTAGTTATTTGAAAGCTCATATCACTAAATGCATATGAGACCTTTCCAATCCCAGCTTTTTCTCCAAGAATTAAATCTTCCATTGGAATTACACTTCCTCTAGATTTAATTTCTAAGAAAATTTTTATTGAATTTTCATCATTTTCATAAAATCTTTTTTGTTCGTCTTGTGCAATATTATTTTGTTTATTCATTTCAATAGCTCTATTCATTAATGTTATTAAAACATTTACTTGAACATCACTATTTTCATATATTAAAAATTCTTGATTTAAACTTTCAATTTTGCTTCTTTTGTTTCTATATTCTGCATAATTAGCAAATATAATACTAACAATAATAATTAGGATAACTGCTATAATAACTATAATTTTAATGTTCCCAGTTTCCCTCTTCATAAGTGCTCCTTTATTATATTATATATCTACATTTTTTTCAATACTAATATTTTTAAGAAATATTTAATGCATATTAGAAATAAAGATTAAACTACTAGATAATTGAGGTGATATTGACTGTGGATAAAAAGTAACGTCATTAACTCTTCCTGCATCATTATATTTAAGATTAACGCCAAATGTAATTATGTAATTTGCATTTGGGTCGCTGTTATTTCCATAGTAGCATTGATTCATCATTTCATTTAATCTAATTTGTTCCCAATTTTGTATATCTGAAAAAGTATTAGTATTATCTGCTTTAATATTAATTCTTAATATTCTAGGATCATTAGGTCCTGTGACTTCAAATGAACTATTATAGTCTTTTGCAAAATAAACACATGAAACAATATCATGTATATTTGCAAGTTGTTGCGTATCGTTTCCAGAACTATCTTTTACTGATCCTTCAAATCTAGTAAAATTAGAATTAAAAGCATTGGTATCATTAATTTCTTGTCTGTCAAAATATGATTTAGAAACATTAGAAGCAGCTGTAAATAATCGAACAGCAATAGCCATTATTGATACAGCAATCAATATTCCAGCAGCTACTAATAATGCTTTAGATGCATTTTCCATTTTAATCCTTTCATATATACTTATTTTTTGCTAATATTTTTTAATTTATTTCTTCAAATGTCATCGAACACACTCTACCAACATTATTATATTGAACATTTGTGCATTCAAAAATTCTTAATTTAAAATCATTAAATCCTGATGAATCAGTTTCTATAATTCTACGTGAAGTAATTTGTTTTGTTATATTAGAATTCCCATTTATTGCTATATCAACTATTTTTTGATAAGAACCAACAGGGTTATTTGATAAAGAATACATTGTATTAACCTTAAAAACTTCAACATACTCTGGATTAGGGCTTTTAGTTGTATCTACTCTCCATTCACTAACATTCTTTCCTTGTGTGCTATCATATCCACTGAAAAATACATATTCTGTCTTTTTAGTCTGAATCGCACTCTTTTTTACTTTAAAATTAATATTTATAGAATTTGCATCATCTGCATGATATATTCCATCTGGATTTGCAGAAATTTTCTGATTGCATACTTTATTATTATTTATTGCCATACCAAGTACTGAAATAACGTCTGTTCCATACATCATTGGTTTATCATAAGCATTATATTTTTTATTAAATTCTTCTGTATTTTCTATTACTTGTTTGTCTGCTTCTGAGTTTTCAACAACACTTATTCTGGAAAATACGAATAAAAGTAATGTAATTAGCAATACTCCTATCATTACACCTTCTGCTATACGTAAGGCTAGTGATGCATCTTCCATATCTATCTCCTTTACATCATATTACTCATACTATTGAATGCATCTGTCATACTTAATAGACCTATGATACATAATGGGGCAATTAAATAACCTACAAATAGTGAAACCATTGGTGCAAATCCAACAAACTTTCCTATTAAAGATTTTCTAGAAATTAATCTTTCATTAGATTCTTTACGTTTTTCTTGATAATATGCTCTTTCTGTATCTAGTTCGTCAAATGCTTGTCTAATTGGTATTTTTTCAACTGCTGATTGTAAACTTTCAACTATACGTATTAATTGTGGGAATGCTACATCTTCTTTTAACTCCTCCAGTGCTTCCCACGGACCACTTTCGAAGTTGTTAACGCATTTTGAGATTGGTTCTCTAAATATATTAGAATATCTTTCAAGCCATTCCAAAATCATTTCAACATTAACCCTTTCAATTTTCATAAGCATAAGAATGATCGTTTGGAATTGCATTACTTCGTTTTCCATTTCCATCTGTCTCATTATCTTTTGGAACATAAGTAGCCATATAGGTCCATAATAAGCTATTGCACCAACTCCAAAAGAAATAAGAAATTCAAACCATTTTAAATACTCATTTTGTATCGTTTTTAGATCTTCAAAAATCCAATCAGCAGCACTTTCCATTTCTTCATCTGTTGCTGTTTTATAATATTCATCTTCTTTAATATTATTTAAAATTGTATCTCTTGATACATTTTTGTCTGACTTGAATTTTTCTATATATTTATTGTGAATTTCTAGTTCTGCATATGCCTTTTTCTCATCTTTTTCACTCATCATTCCAAGTAAGTTATAATCTGCTTTTGGTTCTTCATATATGTACGAAATTGTTAAATTATGTAGTTGCCAAAAAACAAATAGTGAGATCAAAAATCCTAAAATTGCATACATACATCTATCAATATAGAGCCATTCCATTTTAAGTTTAGTTGCAGATTCTTTCATAAGTTTAATTTTAAGTCTATATTCTTTTGTGTCTTTTTTAGGCATTATTTTGTCAATAAAAGCTTTAATTGGTTTCTTTTTATAAAGTTTTTGCTCCCATGGATTCTGCATATCTCTTCCTGTATCAACGCTTCCGTTGTCTTTTAATTTTCTAACTAATATATAACAAATAAATGTTATTATAATTAGAATTATTTGAACTAAGAATCCTGTTTTTCCTTCATAAAATGAACTTGTAAATGAGAAAGTATTTAAAGCCCAATTTTTAATAGGTTCAAGAAATAAAATTGGTAATGCAGCTATCATTGCTAAAGATTGAAAAACATAATCTAATTTTTCTCTTTTTAAAATCTCAATTTGCATTTCTTGAGTAATATTGTTTAAGTTTTTCAAATATAATGAAGCACCATCAGAATCTTGTCTATCACCAAATTCTTTTGTTAAATATGATATTCCAGCAAACTCTTTTAAGAAACTATTTGGAGCAACATCATAGTATTTTTCTAGTTCCATTTCTGGATCATCTGAAATTAATATTTCATATATTTTTTCTGCTTGTCTTGAAACATCTAGTTCATCATTTTGTGCAACTTCATATACTGCTTCTTCAACAAGGTTAAATTCGTGATATGCGTGTCTCATTTCTGAGAACATATCTACTTGTTCTTTTAAAAGTTTATTATCAACTTTATCAACAAGTCCATCTATAAATGACTCAACAAAGAATAGTTCAAATAGTAGTAATGTTGCCATTAACACTAAATTATTCTTAGTGAATAATATGATTAAGATTGTTAATGGAATAACTACCATTATTGCTTTTGTCATCATTTTAGCTGTTTGATTTCTTGTTAAGTATTCATCTTCAAGGTTAATAATTTCAAGTCTTCTTCTAATTTTTAATATGTATCTTCTTAGAAAAGGTATTTTTACTAGGAAAATATATATTTTTTGATACATTATTTCATTAGAAAACTTCTTAGTTTTTGTTCCTTCAACTAGTGATGCAACAAATTTTGTATTCTTTTTATTTGTAAATTTATTAACAATTAAAAATGCTACAACTATTAATCCAAATACTGCAAAAATACCTATAATAAGTTTTCCTAGTAGGTCTGTTGACATGAAACTTTTGCCTCCTTTTCTAAAATCTATAATTCAGGTGCTGGTTGAATTGGTTGTGTTGGTTGAGCTGTTCCTGCGTTGATTCTTGCTCCTTCAGTTGCTGTAGCTCCTATTCTTTGAGGACTGATTCCCCAATTTCTTTGAATGAATTGATCAAATGCTATTTGATCGTTGTCATCCATATTTTCTCTCATTTCTCTAATATTTCTATCTGATATTGGGTTTACTAATACATATGAATCATTAGAGAACTCTAATATATTTCTATATTTGTATAACTCTTTATTTGTAGTTTTTGAGAAGAACATTGTTGCATTATCAAAGAATTTATCGAATTTCCCTTCCATTGATGTTTCTTTTCTATAATCATATGTATACTCATTTTTTTCTTCAACAGGTATACATTCTGTTATTCTTTCAATATAACGTCTACCTCTAAAGTCTTTAACTAAGTGTATATCAAAGTTTAAAACTTGAACAACCTGCTCTTCTGCAACTTTCTCATCTGTGAATGTTCCTGCACGAAGCATTGAGTTTCTAAGTGCAGTTATTAAGTTAGGAAATGTTTTAGCGTGGTGAGTAAATAATGTAAACTTAGATGCAACCTGTGCTGACTGAATCATCCAAGATGCAACTGGGTCAGTTGCAACCTCACCTATGATGTTAACAGAACCATCAGTCTTTTTCTGAACGTCCAAACATTCCTGACCAGCGATTGTTTCTGTTTCACGCATTGATAAGATATTTCTTGTTGGATAAATTTTTCTTAAGTGCAACTCAAATGCAGTTTCAGTAATACGAAGGTTCATCGTTTCGTATATACTTTCAATCATAGCCATAAGCATTGTTGTTTTTCCGGCAACCCTGCTCACCAGTAAGTGCTATAATTCTTGCACCTTTTACAAGGAATTTTAATAATTGAATTGCTTCTTCTTTTCCATCAAATCTAACTATTTGTTCAAGTGTAGCTCTCTTAACGTCGAACTTTCTTACAAAGAATGCCCATGTTTCAGACATACTTGGTCTAACAACAACGACACGAGAACCGTCTTTCATTTCATTAATCTTATAACCATTTGTATCAGATAACTGACCTGGGTTATTGTATTTATATATATTCTGGCAAACTCTCTTTAGTTCAGCTTCAGTTCCAAATGAAAGGAATGCTAAACGAATAGATTTACCTTGGAAGAATATCCAAATACTATCGCAAGCTCTTGGAACTTTTGCATCTAGTACTTGATTTAGATAATCTCCATCTGTTTGTGCAACCTGGCTTAAGAATGATTCTGGGAGACCAGATACACCACCAGATACACCATCTATGTTCATATCTCTTATTTCATCAATACTACTATATCCTTTATATTGTTGGTAAATTCTTTGTACAACAATTTCAAGTTTATCTGAAAAACCTAATTGGAAGTTTTCTTTATCATATATTGCGCTTATCTCATCATCAGTAATTACATAGCAGGGTTTAGATTCACCTTGAATGTATTTTAATACTGCCAAATTATATTTCTTTATTAGCTCTGTTAAGGCTTCATATCCGAAATCTTTTTGGTATTCATGTATTAAGATATCAAATTTATCTTGTCCAGTTAATAGAGAAGGAATATCAAAAGGTATTGCTCTAGATATATTTGTCTCAGTTACACCATATTCTTTAGATAAAAGGTCAAATATAAGTTCTTTTATGTATTTCTTATCATTAACGTCACCATATGTACAACCTTTTAAAGCTTTTTTCAACTCATATTTTTTATTTTTTCTTCTTTTTAATTCTTCTTCTGATAGACCTATATCATAAAGGTTTACTTTCGTAATTTCATCAAGTCTTTTCTTGATAAAAGCAATCATTTTTTCTAGTGTAAATGTTTGGTCATCTTGTTCTATTACATTTTCTGTTTCAGCCTTTTGATTTTCTTTTATTCTATATGCTACATAGCCTAATACTGCTAAAATAACTAGAATAATTAGTAATAAGTTAACCATTTCTAAAGAAACTCCTTTCTCTTTTGCTACTTTTCCTTTTCTTATCTCATCATTGCGACTTCTTGTACTTTTAAAACTAATCTATCTGCAGCTTTTGAAACTTCATCAACAAATGCTGCATTTCTATCTGTACTGCTAATTAAGCTTTTTCTGAATTTTAGGAAATATGCTCCTATTTCACCTTCATTTGCTGATTCGAAAAATAGTGTATTATATGATACTGCAGGTATCTCCTTTTTTTCTCCCATAAATCTTGCAATATTTTTCTTTGTATATTTTGAAAATCTATCATATCTACCAATTAAAGGTAAGACGTTTCCTTTTTTGAAAAGAGGATTTTCATTTTTTAATTTTGTATATTCTTCCATATCACTTAATCTTTGAGTTAGATTAAATACAATTACATTTGATATGTCTAATATGTCATTTACCCATTGTTTGTCTGTTCCCTTTGGTGCATCAACAAAAACATAATCATATTGTTGATTGGCAAACTTAATCAATTCTTTATATGCCATTATAATTCTATTTTTATCTTCAACATTATGAGCTTTATAACTAATAATAGCTTCTAATCTTCCTTTAAAAACAACTTTTGAATAATCTGAAATTTTTCCTCCAAGATCTCTACCACTGGCAATTAATTTTGCTAATCCGTCAATTCCTGCTCCAATGTCTATTCTTCCTGCATTAAATTGTTGAATAGCTTTTCTATTTGCTTCTTCTTTTTCTGTCCAAAAAGCTCTTTCTAAAGTTGTATCATTGAAATTCATGTCAACTATTAATATTCTGCAGTTATGCTCAACTGACATATATGAAGCTAATGCTATTAATGATAAAGTTTGTGCAGTTTCTTTTTTTCTGTCGCTCCAAAAAGTTACAATTGCCATTTCTATGCTCCTTTTTCAATTTTTCTAACAGTTTTTCTTACCTCTGTATCGTTAATTCCTTCAGATTCAAGGATTCCATCGGTTAAGAATATTAGTCCATCTTTATATTGTGCACTAAGATTTCTGAAATTTATTTTAGCAGTTCTTTGATTTTCTATTATAGTGCTTTGATCTCCTCTATCAAATGGAAAATATATTTTTTCTTTTTCCCAATTTATCTTGCATCCGATTGCAAGATATTCAAGATATTCATCTTCTTCTTTCAACATGTCTCTTGAAAATAACACTTTTGTTATATTTATTGGTTCTTGTAATGAAGCAAGTACTTCGATTCCTCTTCTTAGGGAATAAACATCAAATGATGTAACAAAATATTTTTTTATTGTATCTTTTGCTTCAAAAGCACAATATCCAATAAATGTATCTATATCTAAGAGTGCATAATCATATGGCATTTGATCATCAGTTGTAATTCCTAGATGATTTCTTAATTCTGTCATATTTGAAAATCCAATTGCTACGTCAATGCTTTCAAATTCTGTTATATATGTTCTAACAGGTTTAATGACAGGAACTACATATTTCGCTTTTTGCGTAATAGTAGAATCAATTATTAATATTTTTTTTCCAATTAAAGTCATAATTTTGGCAACATATAATAAAAAGTCTGTTTTATCATATGAACCTATAAATGCAATTTTTTTCATTGATTCCTCCGAAATGTTTTATATTAGTAACCTAAATCTCCTAATAGAGCTTCTCTTGCTTCTGATACGCTAGCTTTCTCTGCGTCGAATCCTTCAGTAGCTTTTTCTTGTGTTTCTTCTGTACCGAATTGTTGTAATAACGAATCTATAAATTCTCTACTTATGTCATTTCTTTCAGCTTCTATAATTGCAGCTTCAATGTCTGAATATGGTCCTGATGGATTGTCTGGATCTTCTCCTGCTAATCCACTTATTAAACTTATAACTATTGGATTTGGAGTATAAGTTTGTGCAAGGGCAGGTTGTGCAGCATTTGGATATCTAGTTGCATATAAATATGCTCCATCTATTATGTATGATTCAATTAAAGCATTATTTAATGTTAGTAATTGTCCTTCAGAAAGTGTTAACCAAATATGACTTATTCCAACTTCTTCAACTTTTACTTTTGAAACAACAACTAAGTCTACACCATTGAAATATTTAATTCTTATATCAATATAATCATCTACTTCTAGTTTAGAAGGTAAAGATATTGATGAATATTCAACTTGTCTAAATGTACCAGCTGTTCCTTCTTTTTGTACCATATCTTCTGTGACTACTGTTCCAGCTTCTAAAGGTATTTTTGAAATTATACTATAATATTCTTTTCCAGATTCATCTTTAACTTTGTAATTTTCTATATTTTCATAAGTTAGTGCATTTTCAGGAACTGAGTTTTTATCTACACTCTTTGGTTCAAGCATAGCTCCTTTTCCTTCGGCATCTCCATTTAGTAATTGGTTTTCTCTAACATCACTATTTAAGACTAATACCTCTGTATATTGTGACTCATATGATTTCTTAAGAGCCTCTTGTTCCTCTCTTAAGCTTTTAATTTTCATAAATAGTAGTCCTACTGCTACCGCTCCTATAATTATTGATATTAAAAATCCTAAAAGAAAAGCATTTCTCATTTTTCTTTGCATTGGATTCATTGCCATAGTTATTTTCCTCCTTGTTTGACATAGTTTTAATCTTTTTAAACTCTTAGATATATTGTACAACATCGTCGTATTTAAGTAAATAAAATCGAAAAATGTAATTTAAAATATATGTTTTTGTAATTTAAATGTTATATATTTATATATTTTTCAAAAGCTTCACATACTCCATCATCATTATTAGTTGAAACAACTTGATTTGCAATGTCAATTATTGCTGGTGAACTATTTCCCATTGCAACGCCAAGTCCAGCATTTTGGATCATTTCGCTGTCATTAACGTTGTCTCCAATTGTTGCAGTTTCATCTACATTTATATTTTCTTTTTCCATTATATATTTTAATGCTTCCCATTTGTTTACATTTTTATTAGTTATTTCTGTGTAACAATATTCGACAGAAACTTCTTCAGTTCCGTTTTTTATTATTTTTCTAGACATGTGTGAAACATCAAGTACATCAATATTAGGTATATTTTTTATTTTTTTGATTATGCTATTAAAAATAATTTGACTTTGATCACATACAGTTATTTTTAAAAAGTTCAAATCATCTGTTCTTTCAATATATTCATAAATATCTGAAATAATATTTATATTTGTTCTTTTTTCTTCTTGTTTATGAGCATTTTCGCTATGATAAAATAATGTGTTGTAATTTAAAGATTTAGTAAGTACATCATTTTCAGTATAAATGTTGTAATATATGCTATTTTCGTCACATATCTTTACAATATTTAGAACTTGTTCTTTACTTAAGAATTTATCATAAACTATTTTATTTTCGTGCATATCGTAGACTATTGCACCATTTCCAGAAATAAGATAATGGTTTGCACCTAAGTCATTTGCTAAATCTTCAACTGAACTGATTGGTCTTCCTGAAGCGAGAACAATTTCAATTCCATTATTTACGGCTTCTTTTATTGCTTCTCTAGTTTTTTCAGATACTTCGCCATAAGAATTTAATAGTGTTCCATCAAGATCAATTGCAACTAGTTTATACATAAAAAATTCTCCTTTTTACAAAATTCGTTCACATTATATCATTTTCATATTTTTTTTAAAATATTTTGTATAAAAATTTCCAGTTTATTTTTTTCAAATTTACATATCATAGTTACTGAAGAAACTTTTTAGTTTTTTCTTTATATTTTAAAACTATGGAGGTGAAAATCATGACAAACAATAGTAATAGAAAATTAGTTCCAGAAGCTATGGATTCTTTAGAAAAATTCAAATATGAAGTTGCTAGCGAAGTTGGAGTTAATTTAAAAAACGGATATAATGGAAACATCTCTGCTAGAGACGCTGGTAGAATAGGTGGAAACATGGTTAAGAAAATGATACAACAAGCTGAAAATTCTATGATTAACAAATAGTTTAGTTTTAGATAGTCATAAGTTTGAATTATTTTAGAATTTATGAATGTTTAAAAAGAACAAAAGCGGACAATATATAATCTGAAAAAGAAAAGATTATTTTGAATTGTCCGCGTCTTTGTTCTAAGCGCCAAATTTTGTTAAAAATTTGTGTGCAATTTGGACGAAGCCTTTATATAATAGGAAATGCGAAGCAATTTCCTGTTATATAAAAAAGGAGTAACTTTGAAGTGAACCCCATATAGTGGACACTAAAAAAAGAGAGCTCTTTTCTCCAGAGACTACATTAATTGTAGTCTC
>CANQPZ010000023.1 GCA_947625895.1 uncultured Clostridia bacterium
CCTCCTAATAATACCACATGGTCAGATAATAGTCAATTATTGACAGAATAAAAGATATATGATAATCTAGTATTGAATACTAGATAGGAGGATATAATGGAAGACAAGAGAACAAATTTATATGAAGCAACAGAATTTGATAACTTACGTGAAATAATTAATAATTCAGTTGAAAAATATCCAGATAATAAAGCTTTTATTATAAAAGAAAAAAATGGTGATGAAACCAATTATATAAATATAACTTATAAGCAATTTGGCGAAGAAATAAACTCATTAGGAACAAAACTTATAGATATGGGCTTAAAAGGCAAAAGAATTGCTATTATAGGAAAAAATAGATATGAGTGGATTTTATCATACCTAGCAGTAGTAAATGGAACTGGAATAGTTGTACCTCTAGATAAGGGATTAACTGAACCAGAAATAGAAAACTCAATTGAAAAAAGTAAAGCAGAATATGTAATCTGCGAAGAATCATACTTAGAAACACTAGAAAAATTAATTAACAACAAAGGAAAAGATTTTAAAATAATTTGTATGGATAAACAAGATAAATATCCATATTTATCAGAAATGATAGAAGACGGAAAAAGACTTTTAGAACAAGGTAATAAAGAATTCTTAGATTCAGAAATAGATAATACTGGAATGAGTATTTTATTGTTTACATCAGGAACAACATCTAACTCAAAAGCTGTTATGTTATCACATAAAAATATTGCATCAAACATTTATGGCATGACAAAAGCTGAAGATATACGTTCAACAGATACAAATATTGCATTCTTACCATTTCATCATACTTTTGGATGCACAGGAATATTAATGTTCCTAAGTAGAGGTGCAACAAATGTATTTTGTGATGGATTAAGGCATGTTCAAAAAAATCTAGTTGAATATCAAGTTTCAACATTTGTTTGCGTACCATTATTAATCGAATCAATTTACAAAAAAATATGGCAAGAAATCGAAAAAACAGGTCAAACTAAAAAGGTTAAATTTGGTATAAAGTTAAGTAAATTTCTTTTAATATTTGGAATAGACGTTAGAAGAAAATTATTTAAAGAAATATATGACAAATTAGGAGGAAAGATTCGTTCAGTAATAAGTGGAGCATCTGGATTAGATCCTAAAGTTACAGAAGGGCTAAAAGATTTTGGATTATCAGTAATTCAAGGATATGGGCTTACAGAAACATCACCAGTTCTTGCTGCCGAAACTGTTAAAGCTTGCAAAACTGGATCAACAGGTTTACCTTTGCCAGGAGTTGAAATAAGAATTGAAGACAAGAATGAAGAAGGCATTGGAGAAATTGTTGCTAAAGGTCCAAATATAATGCTTGGATATTACGAAAATGAAGAAGAAACAAATAAAGTAATAAAAGATGGATGGTTCCATACTGGAGACCTAGCATATATGGATGACGAAGGATTTATATTTATAACAGGAAGACAAAAAAATGTTATAGTCTTAAAAAATGGAAAAAATATTTATCCTGAAGAAATTGAAACATTAATTAATAATCTTCCATATATTGAAGAAAGCATGGTATATGGAAAAGAAAAAGATGACGATTTAGTAGTATCTGTAAAAGTAGTTTATAACAAAGATTACATGAAGGAAAAATTCCCAGACGGAAATAAAGAAGAAATTGAAAAAATGATTTGGAATGATATAAAAGAAATAAATAAAACTATGCCAAATTATAAACACGTTAAAAACTTAATTGTAACTGATGAAGAAATGATTAAGACAACAACTGCTAAAATAAAAAGATTTGAAGAAATCAAAAAAATTAATGAAGAAAATAAATAATTTGAAATTTATAAAAAGCCGTTTAAATGAGTGAAACGGCTTTTAAAATGCTTTAAAATAAGCATTTTGTAAAACTTGACTTTGAAAAACATGAAATATATAATCAACCTAACAAAGCAGAGATAAGTTTGGAGGAAATATATGGAGTTTAACTTAATTAACTCAGGAAAAATAATAGTTGTAAAAAGAGATGGGAAAAAAGCTGAATTTAATAGAGCAAAAATTGCGTTAGCAATAAAAAAAGGTTTTGATAGCATAAAAAATGAAAATGGCGAAAATAAATATACCGAAAAAGATATAAATAAAGTTTTGAACAAAGTTTTAACCAAAATAGAAGAATTAAAACCAGAGAAAATAAAAATTGAAGAAATTCAAGATATGATAGAAGCATCATTACGTGAAGAAAATTATCAAGATGTTTATGAATCTTTTTCAACATATCGTGAAAGAAGAAACCAATCAAGACAACTATTTTTTGATGAGAAAAAACAGCATAAATTTCTAAAAGCTATAGAGAATCTAGGAATGGATTCTCAGTCACATGAAGAAGAAATTACATCAGGCAATAGTACAGCAATGGGAACTATGTTAAGTTACGGACAAACTCTTTCAAACGAATTTTCAAAAGCTTATTTAATAAAAAGAAAATTTGTAGAACAACATGAGAGTGGCGAATATTATATACATGATTTAGATTACTATCCTATGGGAACTACAACTAGTTGTCATATAGATCTAGATAAATTATTCCAAGATGGATTCTCAACAGGTTATGGATTTCTAAGAGAACCAAATAACATAATGACATATGCAATATTATCAGCTATTGCAATTCAAGCAAATCAAAATGATCAACATGGAGGACAAAGTATACCTTTATTTGATTATTATTTTGCACCTGGTGTAGTAAAGACTTTCAAGAAAGAATTTAGACAAACAGTTTATGATTTTTTAGACTATAGTGATTTTGGAATATTTGCAGCTGTAAATGGTATGGAAAGAGAAATTGAAAAAATCTCAACTATTCAATTTGACATATCAATATTTGATGCATATTGTAGAGAGTCAGAACAATTAAAAAGATTATTTAGAATTGCATACAATAAAGCATTAACTAAAACAGAAAAAATAGTTTACCAAGCTATGGAAGCTTTTATTCATAATTTAAACACAATGAGATCAAGAGCTGGAGCAGTTCTTCCAAATTCAACTGTAAGTTTAGGAACAGATACATCACCAGAGGGAAGAATGATAACTAAAAACTTTTTATTAGCATTAGAAACAGGAATAGGAAAGGACGAGAAACCTTTATATCCACACACAATATTTAAAGTAAAAGAAAATATTAACTATGAAAAGAAAGATCCTAATTATGATCTATTTAGATTAGCTTGTAAAGTAGATTCCGAAAAACAATTAATCAGTTTTGCGTTTCTAGATACAGATTTTAATAAAAAGGGATATGACAAAAATGATAAGGACACAGAAGTTGCTTATATGGGAAATTGCATTAGAGTTTATGAAAATGTAATAGATAAATCTAAAGCTAGTTCAATAGGAAGAGGAAACTTATCAACTGTATCTATTAATTTACCTAGACTGGGATTAAAACATGGAATTTTAAAAAATGATAAATCAAATATGAAAGAATTTTATAATGATTTAGAGTACAGAATAGAAAAAGCTAGTGAATTGCTATTAGATAGATATGAGTTTCAAGCAGACAAAAGAGTTTATAATTTCCCATTTTTAATTGGACAAGGAAACTGGCTAGATAGTGAAAAGCTAAAACATGCAGATAGATTAAGAAGAGTAAATAAACATGGAACATTAGCAATTGGATTTACAGGACTTGCAGAATGCCTAAAGGCATTAACAGGAAAACATCATGGAGAGTCACAAGAATCTCAAAAATTAGGTTTAGAAATAATTCAATTTATGAGAAAAAAAGTTGATAATCTAACAGAAAAACATGGACTAAATTTTGTATTATATGAGACTCATGAAGATGATGCAAGAGAATACTTTATGAGTATTGATAAATCAATTTATGGAAAATATAAGGGAGTAACAGATAAAGAAGAATATACTGATGGATTTTCTTTACCTGAAGAATATAATATTTCAATAAAAGACCAACTAGAAATTGAATCAAAATATCACAAACTAACAAATGGAGGACATATCACACATATAGAGTTAGGTAGTAAGGCACAAGGAAATGTGGATATGTTTGAGAAAACAGTTAGACAGATGAAAGAAGCGGGACTAGGATTTGGAAAATTAATAATAAATTAAAAGATACACTTTAAAGTGTATCTTTATTTATTGCATACAGTTTTTTATATCATCTGGCAATTGTGAAATTATAGTAACTTCCTTTTTTGTAATAGGATGAATAAAACTAACAAAGTAAGCATGCAGAGCTTGCCTATCAATTAATTCTGATTTCTTACCATAAAGGGAGTCTCCTAAAATAGGGTGACCGATATATGCACTATGTACTCTTATTTGATGAGTTCTTCCTGTTTCTAATGTAAATTCAACTTCACTTAGATTATTAAATTCAGACAAAACTTTATAATGTGTTATTGCACTATCACCAGAATCATCAACGCATCTTTCTATTATACTATTTTCTTTTCTAGAGATTGGAGCATTAATAGTTCCATTTGGTTCATCCAAATGATTCTCAAGCAATGCAATATATTTTTTTATAAATTTACCATTAGCCATTTGCTTAACTAAACACTCTTGAATATATTCATTTTTTGCAAATACGACTATTCCAGACGTATCTTTGTCTAAACGATTTACAGGTCTGATTTTTTTACGTAAGTTAATCTTATCATAATATGCTTTGACGCCATTTGAAAGAGAATCTTCATAATGTAAAACAGATGGATGAACAGGAATATTTGCTGGTTTATCAACAATTAAAAGATATTCATCCTCATACAATATATTTAACTGTATTTTTTTATTTGGAACAATACCAGAAGAATCTTCTTCAAAGTTCTCTACAATTTTTAAAGCATCATTTTCTTTTAATTGAAAAGAAATAGAAACACAATTATCATTTACAAAAATACAATTATTTCTTTTAAGCTTTAAAATAAAACGTTCAGACATATTAAATTCATTTTTTAATATCTGTTTGATATTCTCATCAGATTTTTTAACAGTATATTCTAATATCATTTTAAAAACCTCAATATTATATTAATACAAAAATTAATAAATATAAAGTAAATAATGTTTACCAAATTAATAAATTGAGTTAAAATAAAAATGATTTTAATGAAACAGCAGTTTAATATAACATAATAGCAAGATTGGAGAAAATAATGGTATTCACATCATTAAATTATTTATTCTTTTTTATAGTAATGTGTATAGTATATTTTTTATTGAAAAATAAAAAATTAAAAATTTGCTGGCTACTATTGGGTAGTTACTATTTTTATATGTGTTGGAATGCAAAATATGCTATTCTTATGTTTATATCAACTGTTGTTACATATTTAAGTGGAATATTAATAAGCGGAAGCAAAGAAAATAAAACAAAAAAATTGTGGGTAGCATTATCAATCATTATAAATTTATTGATATTAGCTATATTCAAATATTACACATTTATAGTAGCAAATATTAATGCAGTATTTAGTGCAATCAATTTTATAAGTTTACCTACATCATTAAATTTACTTTTGCCAGTAGGAATTAGTTTCTATACTTTTCAAGCTTTAAGCTACACAATTGATGTATATAGAAATGATGTTAAAGATGAAAAAAACTTTCTTAAATATGCATTATTTGTTTCATTTTTTCCACAGTTAGTTGCAGGTCCAATTGAAAAATCAAAAGACTTACTAAAACAATTTGATGAAGAACATAAATTAGATTGGAAAAGGGTGAAAGATGGATTACTATTAATAGGAATAGGAGTGTTTTATAAATTAGTAATTGCTGATAGAGCTGCAATTATAGTAAATAATGTTTTCAATAACTTAGATAAATATACTCAAGGTGGAGGATTTTATCTAATTGTTGCAATAATATTATTTGGATTTCAAATATATTTTGACTTTAATGCATATTCAACAATTGCTAGAGGAAGTGCCAAAGTTTTTGGATACGAATTAACAATTAACTTTAAAATGCCATATATTGCACAATCTGTAAAAGATTTTTGGAGAAGATGGCACATTTCACTAAGTAGCTGGTTTAAAGAATATTTATATTTTCCACTTGGAGGTAACAAGAAAGGGTTCTTAAGAACACAAATAAATATATTAATTGTATTTTTAATTAGTGGATTATGGCATGGAGCTGCATGGACTTTTGTTATATGGGGATTATTACATGCAATATATCAGATTGCAGAAAATATAATTCATAAATATGTTTTAAAAGAAAAAGAGATTACAAATAAATTTTTAATAGCAGTAAAAATAATGGTAACATTTATACTAGTTAATTTTGCATGGATATTCTTTAGAGCAGATTCTTTAGGTGATGCTATTATAATAATTCAAAATCTATTTAATTTTGGAATGCCTATATCAACAAAATTACTTGGAATGGAGATTCAAAATATAATTGTTTTAGTTATTTCATTAGTAATCACATTTATCTTAGAATTAATATCTTTAAGAAAAAATTTAAATGAATGGCTTGATAGAAGAAACTTTATAGTAAGATTATTATTTTATTATATATTAGTCTTTTCAAGTCTAATATTTGGAATATATGGACCAGGATATTCAGCACAAGAATTTATTTATTTTCAATTTTAAATATAATAATTGACTTTGGAGGGTCAATTTTATATAATCTTCTCAAGTATTTCATAAGGAGGAGATTATGAATTTTATAGAGCAAGTAAAACAGAAAGCAAAATCTGAAATCAAAACTATAGTATTGCCAGAAGCAGAAGATGTAAGAGTTCTAACTGCTGCAAGAAAAGTTGAAGATGAAGGTTTTGCTAAAATTATTTTAGTAGGAAATAAAGAAAAAGTTGAGAGTATAGCTAAAGAGAACAATATTGAGATATCTGGAATTCAAATTGTAGATCCAGATAATTCAGAAAAATATGAAGAATACGTAAATGCTTTCTATGAATTAAGAAAAGCTAAAGGAATAACAATAGAGGATGCTAACAAGATTGTTAAAGATCCAGTTTATTTTGGAACGATGATGGTTAAAATGGAAGATGCAGATGGACTTGTTTCTGGAGCTGCACATTCAACATCAGATACATTAAGACCAGCATTACAAATATTAAAAACTGCACCTGGAACTAAACTTGTATCAGCATTCTTTTTAATGAATGTTCCAAATTGTGAATATGGAGAAAATGGATTATTTGTATTTGCTGATAGCGGTTTAAATGAAAATCCAGATAGTGATAAATTAGCTGAAATTGCAGCTTCATCAGCAAAGAGTTTTGAACAATTAGTTGGAAAAGAAGCTAAAGTAGGAATGCTTTCATATTCTACTTATGGAAGTGCCAAATCAGAGTTAACTGAAAAAGTTATTGAAGCAACAAGATTACTAAAAGAAAGATATCCTGACATTAAAGCAGATGGTGAATTACAACTTGATGCAGCAATTATTCCAGAAATAGCTGCAAGTAAAGCTAAAGGTAGTGAAGTTGCAGGAAAATGTAACACATTAGTATTTCCAGACTTAAATGCTGGAAACATCGGATATAAACTTGTTCAGAGACTTGCAAAAGCAGAAGCTTATGGACCTTTATGTCAAGGAATTGCAAAACCAGTTAATGACCTATCAAGAGGATGTAGCAGTGATGATATAGTTGGAGTCGTTGCAATCACAGCTGTACAAGGAATGAAATAGAAATATTAATAAAATGTTTAAAAATTAAAAATATAAAATTAAACATGTTGGAAAAAGAAACAAATATTGCAAGGCAAAATTTAATTTTAAACACCGGAGTGTACGAGGGTACATGAGGATTTTAAATATAAAAAAATAAAAGAAAGATTTATCAAAAGCAAGTATTACAAGGCAAACGAATGAGCAAACCGGAGTACATTAAATTTTAACACAACAAGATGAAGTTTATTTTTTCAACAGACAAGGAGGAGTATGTAATGAAGGTATTAGTACTAAACAGCGGCAGTTCTTCACTAAAATATCAATTAATTGATACCAAAACTGGAGAATCAATTGCGCAAGGATATTACGAAAGAATAGGACATAGACAATCATTTTTAACACATAAAGTAAATGGAGAAAAATATAAAATTGAGCATTATGTACAAAATCATGACTTAGCAATTAGAGTTATGATAGAGGAGTTAACAAAAAAAGATTATAAAGTTATAGATAGTCTAGATGAAATTGATGCAATCGGATTAAGAATTGTTCATGGTGGAGAAAAAGTTTCAGAACCAGTTCTAATAGACACAGAAGTTGAAAAAATAATTAAAGATTGTATTCCTTTGGCACCTTTGCACAATCCAGCTGCACTTTTAGGAATTGAAGCATGTAAAAAAGAAATGCCAGGAAAACCAATGGTAGCAGTTTTTGATACAGCTTTCCATCAAACAATACCAGAGCATAGATATATTTATCCAATACCATATAAATATTATGAAAAGTATGGAATAAGAAAATATGGATTCCATGGAACATCACATATGTATGTTTCAAGAAGAGTAGCAGAACTAATTGGAAAACCAGTTGAAGATTTAAAAATAGTTAACTGCCACTTAGGTCAAGGTGCAAGTATATGTGCTATTCAAGGTGGAAAATCAGTTGAAACAAGTATGGGATTAACACCACTTGGAGGAATTGCAATGGGATCAAGAAGTGGAGATTTAGACCCATCTGTTGTTACATATTTAATGGAAAAAGAAAAAATTTCTCCTGAAAAAATGAATGAAATATTAAATAAAGAATCTGGATTATATGGTGTTTCTCAAATTTCACCAGATGCTAGAGATATTGAAAATGCAGCATTTAATGAAGGTGATCATAATGCAAGATTAGCATTAGACAATTATCATTATCTAGTTGTTGCATACATTGCAAGATGTGTTGCTGCTATGAATGGAATTGATGTTTTAACATTTACAGCAGGAACAGGTGAAAAAGGATGGGAAACTAGAGAAGAGATTTGTAAACAATTAAAATTCTTAGGTGTAGAAATTGACACAGAAGGAAATAAATTTAAAGGACAAGAAAAGAAGATAAGCACAAAGAATTCTAAAGTTGAAGTTTACGTAGTTCCAACAAATGAAGAACTTATGATAGCAAAAGAGACTGAAGAAATTGTAAGCAAATTAAACAAATAAAGATAAATCTGTGGAGGTAATATAGTATGAAGATACTAGTTCTAAACTGCGGCAGTTCATCACTAAAATACCAACTAATAGATATGGAAAGTGAAAAATTGCTAGCATCAGGAAAATATGAAAGAATAGGTGAAAAAGAAGCTTTTATAACACACAAAGTTAATGGTCAAAAGAAAACAATTGAACATTATGCACCTGATCATGCAGAAGCTATAGATTTCACATTAAAACAACTTATAAATCCAGAATATAAAGTTATAGATTCATTAGATGAAATCTCTGCAATTGGACACAGAGCTGTTCATGGAGGAGAAAAAATTGCAGAATCTGTTGTTATAGATGAAAATGTTATTCAAACAATAAAAGATAACACAGACTTGGCACCATTACATAATCCAGCAACAATACTTGGAATAGAAGCTTGTCAAAAGGTAATGCCAGGAAAACCAATGGTAGCAGTTTTTGATACAGCATTTCATCAAACTATGCCAAAAGAAAATTACATTTACCCAATTCCATATGAATACTATGAAAAATACGGAGTAAGAAAATATGGATTTCATGGAACATCACATATGTATGTTTCAAGAAGAGTTGCAGAAATAATGAATAAACCTATTGAAGAACTAAAAATTGTTAGTTGCCATTTAGGTCAAGGTGCAAGTATATGTGCTATCCAAAATGGCAAATCAGTTGAAACAAGTATGGGACTAACACCACTTGGAGGAATACCAATGGTTACAAGAAGTGGAGATTTAGATCCATCAGTAGTTTTATATATAATGAAAAAAGAAAATCTAACTGCAGAAGAAATGGAAAAGAAGCTAAATAAAGATTCTGGAGTTATGGGTATTTCTGGACTAGCACCAGATTTTAGAGAAATTGAGGCAGCTAGCTACGGAGATAATGAGAGAGCAAGAATAGCTATGGAAAACTTCAAGTCTACTATAGCACAATATGTTGCAAGATATGCTGCTGTAATGAATGGCGTTGACGTTGTTGTATTTACAGGTGGAGTTGGAGAAAACCAAATAAATATACGTAAAGGAATTTGCCAACATCTTGAATTCATGGGATTAAATCTTGATGAAGAAGCTAATAATGTTAGAAGTGAGGAAAAGATGATTTCAACAGCAGATTCAAAAGTAAAAGCATATGTTGTTCCAACAGATGAAGAAATGATGATAGCTAAGGAAACTCAAAGACTTGTAAAATAAATATTTTAGAAGGAGAGATTATGAAAAACAAAAAGATAGTTATAATATTATCAGTTGTTATTGCTATAGTCATTATAGCAGCTGCTGTTGTTGCTGGATGGCTAATGCTAAACAAAAATAATGATAAAGATGAAAAAGATAAAAAATCTGAACCAGAGTTTAGCTGGCAAGATTTTTATTCTGAAAAAATTAAAGAACAAGAAGAAAATGTTGATATAGGACTAGTTGATTTAAACTTTGATGAAATACCAGAGTTGATAATAAAAACTTCAAAAGGAATATTTAGTATTTTTACTGCTAATAAAGAAAACAAAACTTCAGAAGCAGTTATTGAGAATTCTGAAATTGATAATTTGATATTAGTTTATGATTATGAAAAACAAGCTTATAAATATGTATACACAACTAAGAATAATGAAACAAAAAGTACTGTAATTAGTGAAGATTTATCAACAGAAGAAGTTGATAATACAACAGAAGAATATGAGCAAAACAATATTCCTATTAAAGAAAATATCCAAGAAGAAGTTAATACAAATGTAGAAACTAATAGTGAAGATGAAGTAATAAAAGAAAAATTAGATTCTGCTGAGGAAAAATCTAAAACTGTTGATGATTATGCGACAGAACTTGGAAAAGATATAAATGAATATATTGAGGAAAAGAGAAAAGAATTAACAGAAAAACCTTCTGAAGAAGAAGCTATGGAAATTGGAGAAGAACTATATGAATATGGAGAGTATCCATGCATTAGTGAATATTCGGGTGGTAAATATAAAAGATATTTAGGAAAATCAAAAGCTCAGCTTTTAGAAAATGCAGAAAGAAAAGATTTTAACGGAATTTATGCAGGACATAAATTTACAAATAGTTCAGATGTAGAAGATTATTTCACACAGAATAGATTAAATGAACTTACAGCAAGCAAACAACCATCACCATATGGATTAGAAAAATCAAATGGTTCTTGGTATTTACTAGATGCACCAGTTGGAGGTGATCCAACATTTTTGGTAACAACTTTAGATATTAAATCTATTACGAATAACAAAATAACTTATACAGCAACAACTTACTATTCAGATGATTTTTACGAGATTGGTGAAAAGTATAATGTAATGGATGGTGATAATTACGACAATGAAAAAACAACAGAAAATCTTAGAAAAAATATAGACACAATAAAAAAGAATTATAAAACAACTACAGAAGTACATGATTTTGTAATAGTTAAAGAAGACGGAAAATGGAAAATTGACCAACAAAAAGTCACATATTAATTTTTTACAAAAGAGCGTAATAAGAGTATTACGCTCTTTGCTAACGGAGACATAAATGATAGATATAGAAAAATATTTAGATAATTTTTTTAGAGGAACAAAGGACACCACATTAAGTGCAATGAAATACTTTATGAATGAGTATAACAATTTTGAAAAAGAAATAAACTTTATTCATATTGCTGGGACAAATGGTAAAGGTAGCTGTGCAGAAATGATTAGTAATATACTAATAAAAGCTGGTTATAAAGTTGGAAAATTCTTGTCACCTCATTTAATAAAATATAATGAAAGAATTAGTGTTAATGGTAATAATATAACAGATAAAGAAATGTCAGACTTAATTGAGGAATTGCAACCTAAAATCGATAAGTATAATGAGAAATCTAATAGTCAGATTACTATATTCGAATTAGAAACTATAATGGGATTACTATATTTTTATAGAAAAAACGTTGATTTTGTAGTGTTAGAAACAGGACTTGGAGGATTATACGATTGTACAAACATTATCACAAAACCAATAGTTTCAATAATTACATCAATCGGATATGATCATATGAGAATGCTAGGAAACACATTACCTGAAATTGCATATCAAAAAGCAGGGATAATAAAAAATGAGTCAAATACAATATTCTTTTCACAGTCTGAAGAAGTGGATGAAGTATTTAAAAAAGTATGCAAAGAAAAAAATAATAAATTGCATTTGATAAAAAATGAAGATATTACTAATTTTTCTTATGACAAAAAATATCAGTACTTTGACTATAAAAATATGAAAAATATAGAAATAAATCTTAAAGGAATGAAACAAATAAATAATGCAAGTGTAAGCATTGAATGTATAAAAATATTAAATGATTCAGGCTTTAAAATTTCTGAAGAAAATATTAGATCTGGTTTAAAAACTGTTATTCATAAAGGAAGAATGGAAATACTTTGTGAAAAACCATTAGTAGTATTTGATGGAGCACACAATGAGCCAGCAATAGACAATCTAAAGCAAACAGTAAATATGTATTATAAAAATTATAAAAAAGTATTTATTATATCTATTTTAAAAAGAAAAGATTATAGAAAAATAATCAAAGATATTATGTATCAAAATGATGCAACTTTTATATTGACATCTGGAAATGATGAAAATATATATGCATCTAAAGATGAACTATATGAAGAAGCAATGAAGTATAAAACAAATAATCAGATAATTATGAAAAAAGACTTAGAAAGTGCAATAGACGAAATCAAAACAGAAAGTAATGAAGTAAACTTTATAATTGGAAGTTTCTATGTTTATGGAAATGCAGTAAATGGAATACAAAAAATCACAAATAAATAATATAAAAAAGTGAACTTTTCTAAAAATAGATGAGTTCACTTTTCTATTTTGTTCTTACGGTACAATAATTGTTTTATAATTTGTATATGTTACCATTCCAGTTTTCCCACTTGGATGTTTTTTTACATATTTTATATAAGTATAATCAACAGAAACATTTCTTTCCAGAGAAGCCTTGCAGTTTTGTTTAGCTAATTGAGCACATTTAAAAATAGTATCTTCATCTGGAATCTTACCATTTGTTTTTAAAATGACATGTGCACCGTGAAAGCCTTGAGCATGAAACCACATATCAGATTTACTTGCAAAATGTAAAGAAAGATAATCATTTTGTTTATTATTTTTTCCAATATAAACTTCATAATTATTAATAATAAACTTGTTTAATTTACTAGTTAAATTATTGTCACTATTTAATTTTTGAAAAGACTTATAATTATATTTTTTCATCTGCTCATTTTCAGAGAATTCATTATGAATTTCTTCGATATCTTCCAAAGTAGTAGCAGTTGAAATAGAATATATGATGCTTTCAATATATTCAAGTTCTAATTCAGTTTCTTTCTTTTGAACAGTAACAATACTTAATGTATTTTTCAATTTATTATATTTTTTATAAAATTTCTCAACATTTTTACTATAAGAAATAGAAGTATCAAGTGAAATAGTAACTGGTTTATTATTGTCATAATAATTTTCAACTGTTACTTGTGGATCAGCATGTTCACCTGTGAATTTATACAGATTAGCTGTTAACAATTCACCATATAATTTGTAAATATCCATATTTTCACATGATTTTAATTTGTCATTTATATTTTCTAGTTTTTTAGAAGATTTTTTTAATGCAGTTAAAATTAATTTAGACAGATTATTTTTAGCACTAGAAAAAATATCTTCAGCTTCTTTGTTATAATAGTAATCATCAATAAATTTATTTATATCAGTATTTTCAGAAGATAATTCAATAGTATAATCTTTTTCTAAAGGCTTTACAGATATTTTATCTGTACCAAAAGAAGATATTAATTCTTTAATATAATCATAAATTTGTTTTATTTCATCATAATTTTTTGTTTCAACATTAATATTAAGAGTATTAAAAACATTATTGATAAAAGTATTGTTGAAACCTGTAAAAGAATTTGATAAAAATTCTACTAAGTTATTGTAATTTTCATTTGAAACAATAGAGTAAAATTCATCAAATGATTTTAATTCTAAAAAAGATTTCTTTTGAACTTGTGGCATAGAATAAAATCTTGCAGGTAAAACTTCTCTATCAGAAGTTATAACATGCTTGATGGAATCAATAATAAATCCTTTTTCATTTAAAAGGATAATATTACTACGTCTACCCATAAGTTCAATGATAAGAGAGAAGTTTAAAATATCTTTTACCTCATTATTTCCTTCAAAATCTATATGAACAATTCTATCTAAATCGTAACTATTAATATCTTTTATTTTTGCATTTGATAAATATTTTCTAAGTAGCATACAAAAATTAAGAGCATTAGTTGGATTTGGCTTCGTATAATTAGTTAGACACATTCTGTAATAATTAGGGTGAATACAAATATCTAATGCATAATTTTCTTTATTATATAGATTAAAGATAACTTCAAATTTACTTGGTTGTAATATTTTATTAACTCTAGCACCAATTAATTTATTTTTAAAATCTGATACTAAAGATTTTAAAATAATTCCGTCAAAAGCCATAATAACTCCTTTCACTAATTAATAATATAGTACATATCATCAAAAAGTCAAGAAAAATAATAGCCTAAAAAACTTCATATAAAAAGCATTAATATAACTTGTTTAAAAAATTTTCATATGTTATAATGATAACCATGAATTGGCAAAATTTTTCGAAATAATAAGCAAAAAAAGCAAAATTCATTATGTGATTTATTGAAATAAAATAAATCATAAAAGGTTGTTGAAATAGGAGTGGAAAGAAAAAATGTTAATTGAAAAATTTATATTTAACATATTAGCCTTTTCTTTATTTATTATCATTTTTTCTAAGCTAATACGAAGAAATGATACAAATTATATCTTTTTGCTTGTCCTAGAAGCAATTGGTATTGCACTAAATTTCTTAGAATTATTAATTGGTGGAGTATTTAAAAACATAATATTTAAAATATTAATGTATGTATTATCTGTTGTATTACCAATTATAGTTATATTGATTGAAAATAATGGAAGTAACTTTTCAGAGATGGTGTCTATTCTTGAAGCAAAGTTACTATTATATATCGGAGATAAACAAGCTGCTAAGCAAGTTTTGCTAAATCTAATGGATAAATACCCAGACACATATAAAGGACATGTATTGCTTGCAAAAATTTATGAAAAAGACGGAGAAATGGAAAAAGCAATAGATGAATATGTTAGAACAGTTGATTCGAATAAAAAAGATTATGATTCATATTTTAAAATATCTGAATTACTAAATAATTTAGGCAAAAAAGATGAAGCGATAACAATGCTTACAAATTTATTAGAAAATAAGCCAGATTACTATAAAGCATCAATTCTTCTTGGAGACTTACTATATGAACAAGAAAGATTTAAAGAGGCTGTTAGTGTTTATCAAGATGCTTTAAAATATAAACCAGCAGATTTCGAATTATATTATTGCTTAGGAATGGCATATACGAGATTAAACGATTTTTCAAATGCAAAAGATTGTTATGCAAAAGCTGCAGAAATAAATCATAGACTATATATGGCAGATTACAATTTAGGACAAATTGCTTTAATTGAGAAAGATTTAGAAGCAGCAGAAAAATACTTTGCAGAATGTCTTATGTCAGATGAATTAGAACCAGATGCATATTATCAATTAGCTAAAATATATATGGTAAAGGGTGATAAAGATAAAGCAATATTATTTGCAAATAAAGCTATTGAACTAGATGATTCATATTATGAAACTATTTCAAAAGAAAAAATATTTGAGCCAATAAAGAAGCTTATATCTATTCCTGAAAAATCTATTAAAAGAGTTAAGAAAATAAGCGAAAAAGACAAAGAAATTCAAAAATATCTTGAAGAAACAGTATTTTTAATTGATGATATGAATAAAAATGAAATAAAGAATAGAGCAACAGAAAGAGTAAATGAAATATTTAAAAGCAAAGAAAAAGAAATTTCAGAAGATCTAGAAACAAAAGACATTGAAGATATACAAAGAGAAAAAAATTATTAGAAAAGGAGAAAGGATATGTATAAAACAGTATCTATAATTGGTGGGGATTTAAGGATTATTAATTTAATCGGACTACTAGCAAAAGATGACTTTATGATATATACATATGGATTAGAAAATTCAGAAGATTTAATAGAAAGTGAAAACATAAAAAGATGTAGAAGCATTCCAGAACTAGTAAATAGTTCGGAAATTATAATTGGACCTGTTCCAATGACAAATGACTCTGAATTTTTAAGTGCACCTTTTTCAGAAGAAAAAATTCATATAGATGAATTAATAACAGAAATGTCAAATAAAAATAAAATATTTTTAGCTGGAAATATTTCAAATAAAATACTAGAACAATTACAAGAAGGAAATATACAAAATATAGATTTATTAAAAAGAGAAGAATTAGTTGTTTTAAATACTATTGCTACTGCTGAAGGTACAATTCAAATAGCAATGGAAAACACAACTAGAACTATACATGGAAGCAACATTTTAATAATGGGATTCGGTAGAGTTGGAAAAGTACTAGCAAAAATGCTTGATGGAATTGGAGCTAAAGTATCATGTGAAGCAAGAAAAAATTCAGACATTGCTTGGATAAAAGCATATGGATATAATCCAATACATTTAAGCGAGTTAGATAATGAATTAGGAAATTATGATTTGATCATAAATACAATACCATTCCAAATATTAGATGAAGATAGATTGAGAAAAGTTAAAAAAGAATGTACTATTATTGATTTATCATCTAATCCGGGTGGAGCTGATAGAGGAGCTGCCAAAAGATTAGGAGTAAAACTAATTTGGGCTCTTTCATTACCAGGAAGAGTTGCACCGCTTACATCAGCAGAATTTATACAGGAGACACTTTATCACATATTAAAAGAGATATAACAAAAGAAAGGAACTAATTACACAATGGAAATAATACAAGCAAGTATACTTGGAATTGTACAAGGACTAACAGAATTTTTACCAATTTCAAGTTCAGGACATTTATATTTATTATCAGAATTTTTCTTCAAATGGGAGATATCAGATTCTTTTGATATAGCTCTACACTTTGGAACATTATTAGCTGTATGCATATTCTTTTTTAAAGATTGGATAAAGCTTATAGTAGGAGGATTTAAAAAATTATTTAAAAAAGAAGATTCTACAGAAGGAAGAATTTTTTGGTATATGGTAATAGCAACTATTCCAGCAGGTATAATAGGATTGCTATTTGAGTATTTTCTAGAAGATATATTAAAACAACCACTTATCGTAGCAACAGCATTAATTGTAATGGGAATTATTTTATATATAGTTGATAAGAAAGCAAAATCAGAAGTAACACTTGAAAAGATGACTTTTAAACAAGCCTTTTTAATAGGTGTGTCTCAAGTATTAGCATTCATTCCTGGAGTATCAAGATCAGGTGCTACAATTACAGTTGGAAGAGCATTAAAAGTTAAAAGAGAAGCAGTTGCAAAATATACTTTCTTGCTTTCAACACCTATGATTTTTGCAGCAACAATTTTAAAAATAATGGACTTTCAATTTTCAATAGCATTTTTTGTTGGTGTATTAGTAAGTTTTGCAGTTGGACTATTAGTAATAAAATTTTTGATGAATTTCTTGAAAAAAGGAAGTTTCAAAATTTTTGCAATATATAGAGTTATAATCGGACTTGTTGTTTATGCTGTATTTTTTGCAAGAATGTTCTAATCATTGACTACTGGAGGTAAAATTTTATATGGAATTATTAGATGGAAAACTAGTTTCCAAAAAGACCAAGGACGAATTAAAGGCAGAAGTTAGTTTGTTAAAAGAAAAAGGAATAACACCAAGACTTGCAGTTATTATGGTTGGAAATGATAGTGCTTCACAAATATATGTTAGAAACAAAAATAAAGCTTGTGAATATATCGGAATAGAATTTGAAGAATATTTATTACCAGAAGAGACAAAACAAGATGAATTGTTAAGTTTAATAGATAAATTAAATAATAAAAAAGAAGTAAATGGTATTTTACTACAAAGCCCTATTCCAAGACATTTAGATATCAATGAAGCATTTAGAAGAATTTCACCTGAAAAAGATGTTGATGGATTCAATCCTATAAATGTTGGAAAGCTTGTATTAGGACAGGATACATTTATTTCATGTACACCATTTGGAATAATGAAAATTCTTGAAGATTACAATATAGAAATTGAAGGAAAGAATGCAGTTGTAATTGGAAGAAGTAATATAGTTGGAAAGCCTATGAGTCAATGCTTATTAAATAAAAATGCTACTGTTACAATATGTCATTCAAAAACTAGAGATTTATCATCTATTACAAAAAATGCAGACATTCTAGTTGCAGCAATTGGAAAACCATGTTTTGTTACTGAAGATATGATAAAACCAGGTGCTGTTGTAATTGATGTAGGAATTAATAGAATGGAAGACGGAAAAATAAAAGGCGATGTAGATTTTGAAAATGTTAAAGATAAAGTAAGCTATATTACACCTGTTCCTGGAGGAGTAGGACCTATGACAATAGCAATGCTTATGACTAATGTTGTAAAAGCAACAAAAAATCAAAATAGATAATAAAATAATTGGGGGCAAAATCAAGAAAATATGGAAAATATATTTTACTGGATTTGGCTCTCAATTTTAAGTTTAAAGCCAATAGAAAAAATAAAATTATTAAACTTTTTTAATACACCTGAAAAGATTTTCAATACAAAAGAAATCGATCTTAAAAAACTGACAGATTCTGATAAAATTATAAAGATAATTACTAACAAGAATAAAAAAATTGAAGCAGAAAAAATTTTAAAAGAGGCAATACAAGAAAAAATAAGTCTAATTTCTTACAATAATAATTTCTATTCAAGAGAATTACAAAAAATATATGATTATCCAATTTTGCTTTATGCCAAAGGAAATATTGATTTATTAAATAGCAAATGCATTTCTATAGTTGGGTGTAGAGATTGTTCAGAATATGGCAAAGAAGTTGCAGAAAAATTTAGTTTTTTACTTTCGAAAAAGGATTATACAATTGTGAGCGGATTAGCAAGAGGAATTGATACATATGCACATAAAGGATCTGTTTTGGCAACAGGAAAAACAATTGCAGTATTAGGTTCAGGAGTTAATTATATCTATCCATCAGAAAATAAGAGCACTTATAAAGAAATATTAAGAAAAAATGGTTTAATAATTTCTGAATATGGAATAAACACAAGACCAATACCTGAATATTTTCCACAAAGGAATAGAATTATAAGTGGATTATCCAAAAAAGTTCTAATAGTTGAAGCAACTAGAAATAGTGGAAGCATAATAACAGCTAATTTAGCATGCGAACAAGGGAAAAGTATTTATGCAATTCCAGGAAATATTACTAGTTCTAAGTCTAGCGGAACAAATGAGTTAATAAAAGATGGTGCAATTTTAACTACTTCACTTGAAGATATATTATATTTATAGTATCATAATTAAATAGTAAATTATTTTAAATACGTTGATAATAGAAAGGAATGAAATAGATGAAAGTTTTAGCTATAGGAGATTTAGTTGGAAATGTAGGCTTAAAGAAATTTGAAAAAGAATATAAGGAACTAAAAGAAAAAGAAAATATTGATTTTTGTATTGTAAATGCTGAAAATGTTAATGATGGATTTGGAATTACTGAAAAAGATTTTAGAAAATTAGTAGACTTAAATGTAGATTGCATCACAATGGGAAATCATACATGGGGCAAAAAAGACATTTTTGGATTTATAGACAGTCCTAAAATAATCAGACCAGCAAATTATCCTTCTAATAATCCAGGCAAAGGATATAGAATTTATAAATGTAATGGCAAAAAGATTGCAGTTATTAATTTAATTGGAAGAGTGGAGATGGGAATATTAAGTGACAGCCCATTTGAAGTATCTGAAAAAATTATTGAACAAATAAGAAATGAAGTAGATATAATTATTATAGATTTCCATGCAGAAGCCACTGCAGAAAAATTAGCACTTAGACATTATTTGGATGGAAAAGCAAACATCATATTTGGTACTCATACACATGTTGAAACTGCGGATGAATTTATTTCTGAAAAAGGTACAGCATATATAACAGATATAGGAATGACAGGTCCTAAAAATTCAATTATAGGAATGGATCCTGATGTTGCATTGAAGAGATTTTTAACTTCTATACCAGAAAGATATAAAAGTGCAAGTGGAGAAGCAAAATTAAGAGGATGTATATTTGAAATAAATGATGAAAATTGTCGAGTTAAAAATATAAGAAGAGTAAAAATAGATTAATTGTCGAAATACATAAAAATCGGTCATACGATTCTTCCATTTTTTACCATAAATCTATAGACATTTGAATATGTATATTATATAAAATGTATTGTCAATGTTACAAATAAAAAAATAGGAGGCAAAAAAATGGAAGTTTTAAAAATTTCATCAAAATCAAATCCAAATTCAGTTGCAGGAGCAATTGCTGGATTAGTAAAGGAAACGACAAAAGCAGAAATGCAAGCAATAGGAGCAGGAGCCCTAAATCAAGCAATTAAAGCTGTGGCTATAGCAAGAGGCTTTGTGGCACCAGCTGGGGTAGATTTAATTTGTATACCAGCTTTTGCAGAAGTTCAAGTGGAAGGAGAAGATAGAACTGGTATAAAATTAATAATAGAATCAAGAAAATAATATTTTAAAAGGGCTATATAATAGCTCTTTTTTGTACTCTATTTATTAAATTTTTAAGAAAAAATTATAGTAAAAAAACTATATAAAAAAAGAGATACAAATATTAAAAACAACTTGAAAGAAATTTAAAATTAATATATGATTATCCAAGAAATAAAAAAATAAAAAAGGAATATTATTAAATGAAAAAAAGCAATTTATTTAAATATATTTTCATAATTGTAATTATTATTTTAGGCATTGTAACATATTCCTTCTACAAAAAAGAAAAGAAAGAAAGTGAAAGTGCTGCAGCAGCTGCACAAGAAACTCAAGAAACAGAAAATGTTGTAAGAGAATTAAGACTTGCAATATCACAATTAGATTCAATAAATCCTATTATTAGTCACAATAAGCAAGTCCAACAATTAAGTAAAGTAATATTTGATTCATTAGTAACACTTAATGAAAATTATACTATTAATTATGACTTAGCATCTGAAATATCCAAAACTGACTCTCTTACTTATGTTGTAAAATTAAAAGACAATGCTAAATGGTCTGATGGAACAAATGTAACTGCTTATGATGTAAGATATACCGCAGAATTACTTAAAAATATTAATTCAGTTTATTCTGCAAATATTCAACATTTAATTGCAATAGATATTATAGATGATCAAACATTAAGACTCACATTAGATGCAGAAGTACCATTCTTTGAATATAATTTAACTTTCCCAATAATGTCTTCTGAATATTATAAAGATATAGATTTTGCAAATTCTGATAAAACAAATTTACCATTAGGAAGTGGAATGTTTAAGATAGCATCTTATGATTCTAAAATAATAAAACTAGAAAAAAATACTGAATATTGGAATACTGAAAAAAATACGGTATTAGAAAATATAGATATAAATATTTATTCAACAATGGGTGAAGTTTATAATGACTTCAAAAATGGTAATATAGATGCTATTGATACTTCTCAGAGTAGTGTTAGTCAATATATTGGAAGTATTGGGTTTCAATCAGTAGAATATGATACAAGAGATTATGATTATGTTGCTTTTAATTGCTCAAATACATATTTATCTAGTCCTAAAACTAGAAAGGCGCTATCTTATTTAATAGATAAAAGTAATACAGTTGCTAGTTGCTATGGTAATTCAGCAAGAGTTGCAGACTTCCCATTAGATTATGGTAATTATCTATATCAAGTAGGAGTAATAGATAATGGATATAACAATGATGCTGCAAGCAATCTACTTGCAGAAGATGGTTGGACATTTAGAAATAACTCTTGGCAAAAGACAAATGCAAGAAAGAGATATTACAGCTTATCATTTGCATTAACTATAAATGGAGATAATGCATTAAATGAGACAATAGCAAATAATTTAAAACAACAGTGGGAAAATTCAGGAATAAAGGTAACAATAAGAAAAGTGAATTCAGAAAGATATAGAGAATTATTAGACTCAAAAACAGGATATGATGCAATTCTAGTAAATATGTCAACATCATTTACTCCTAATATTAATTATTATATGGGAGAAGGAAATAATTCAAATTATACGAATGATGAATTAAACCAAATATTAACAGAAATCAAAGATATAACTGATCAAAATATTTTGGTAGAGAAATACAGGAGAATTTTAGAAATATACAACGAAGAAAAACCATTTGTAAGTATTGCAAGAAAAAAGAATATGCTAGTATATAATGCAAATTTAACCGGAAACATAAAACCAACTGCATATGATTTATATATGTACATAGATAAATGGTATAGAAAAAATTACTAAAAAGTATTGACAAAAAAATATTATTAGATATAATTAAACAAAACAAATGTTTACCAAACATATTTTTGTAAGGAGAGAAAAAATGAAAGAAAATGATGAAAAAAGAAAAGCATTAGATGCAGCAATGGGCCAAATCGAAAAACAATTTGGTAAAGGAGCTGTAATGAAATTAGGAGAATATAAAGCAATGGAAGTTGAGGCAATACCAACAGGAGCTCTTACATTAGACGTTGCATTAGGAATTGGAGGAATTCCAAAAGGAAGAATTATAGAAATATTTGGACCTGAATCTTCAGGAAAAACAACACTTGCATTACATGTTGCTGCAGAAGCACAAAAAGCAGGTGGAGTTGCAGCTTTTATAGATGCAGAACATGCGTTAGACCCAATATATGCTAGAAAATTAGGAGTTGATATAGATAACTTAATAGTGTCACAACCAGATACTGGTGAACAAGCATTAGAAATAACTGAAGCACTTGTAAGAAGTGGTGCAATAGATATAATAGTTGTTGACTCAGTTGCAGCACTTGTACCAAAAGCTGAAATAGATGGAGATATGGGAGATACACATGTTGCTCTACAAGCAAGATTAATGTCACAAGCATTAAGAAAATTAGCTGGTGTTCTTAATAAATCAAAAACAGCAATTATATTTATTAATCAATTAAGAGAAAAAGTTGGAATCATGTTTGGAAATCCAGAAACAACACCAGGTGGAAGAGCATTAAAATTCTATGCATCAGTTCGTTTAGATATTAGAAAAATTGAAAACATAAAAGTTGATGGAGAAGTTAAAGGAAGCAGAACAAGAGTTAAAGTTGTAAAAAATAAAGTTGCTCCTCCATTCAGAGAAGCTGAATTTGATATACTATATGGAGAAGGAATTTCTAAAGTCGGAAGCATATTAGATTTGGGAGTAAATCTAGACATTATAGAAAAGAGTGGAGCTTGGTTTAGCTATAATGGTGAGAAAATTGGACAAGGTAGAGAAAATGTAAAGAAATATCTAGCAGATAATCCTAAAGT
>CANQPZ010000024.1 GCA_947625895.1 uncultured Clostridia bacterium
GAAATGCGGAGCATTTTCTATTATATAAAAAAAAGAGTATTAACCGTTTATGGTTAATACTCTTCATACTTTATTTTATTAGTTTTTCTTATTTAAAACTACAACTCCAGCTAAAGAAACTAATGCAATTGCACCTATAAATGTTACAAGGTTTAAGCTTCCTGTTTTTGGAGTATCATCTTTTTGTTGTTCTTCTGGTGTAGTTTCTTCTTCAAGATCAAAATATGCTACAATAGTAACTTCTTGTTCATCTTGTTCAAAAGCTGTATCTGTTGTATATTCAGTATAAGTATCTACTTTGCTTATATCAAATTCATCATCTTTAGCATCTTCATTCATTTTATAGAATTTTACAAATCCAGCTTTGCCCATTAAATTGTCGATAATACTTCTTTCAATTGTACCTTCTTCATAATCATCAAAACTTTTACCTTGCTGAATTGGTAATGTTTTTGTATAATTAGGATTTCCTTTTCCTGCTGTTTTAAGAGTAACTTTTATTATTTCATCAGTATCTTTTAAAACAGTTTTAGATGGGTTTATTTTTAAATTAAGCTTTTGCTCATAGTCTCCATTTCCATCCCAGTCAAATTCTGCTGTATAAAGTAGATATTCAGTTTCTGATTTATGAGCTTCCAAATCATCCATATCAATATTTACCCAAGAATTAAAGAACCATTCTCCATCTTTAACTTGATATAAAGATTTTGTTGGTGACCAATCAGATCCAGTGAATTTTTTTCTAAATTGTGCTTTTTTAGCAGTTTCCTCGTTATTTACTATTGAAGGAGCTTCTATTTTAAATCCAATCCAATAACCATCAACAGTTCTTCCAATAGCTGGATCTGCTGGACTCCAAGTAAGTTCTGTTTGATCATAACTTACTGTTACCTCTGCAGTAGTATTTTGTTCAACACTACCACCTGAAGTTATAGTTGTAACACTACCATAAGTAGCATCTGCAGCTTTTACAATATTGATTAATGAAAACAATAATAAGAACATAGCTGCTAATAAAATAATAGATCTAACTTTTTTCATTTTTTTCTTCCTTTCTATTAATAAATTTATATATCAATTTTATATATATACACATATACTTTCAAGTCTTTCTAAGAAAATTTGTATACATGTAATCAACTTGTAAATTATACAAATTATTTATTGATTTTTTTAGAATTATTTACTTGTTTTAAATCAATAACTGCAATTATTCCAAATGCTGATATGAAAAGAAGTGCTATATAAGTAATTACTTTATCCCCTGTTTTTGGATTGTTAACTGAATTTGAACCATTTGGATTATTTGCTTGGTTATTTTCATCTGGTTTTACCTCTGGCTCTGGTTCTACTGGATCAGGTTGTTTTGGTGATTCTACCGTTTCACCTTTTGCTACTGTTTGTCCATTTGTAATAACTTTTCCATCACCATTATTCGTAACCTTTAATCCTTCTTCAGCATTTTCTATTGTTAAATTACCTTGTAATACTTCTATTTCTACTTCAAGATTATTTTTATTATTTTCTACAGCTTTTCTAGCATCATTTCCAACATACCATAATTTTTCGCCTTCTTGAGAAATGTCAAGCTCTAGTTCGCCTGGAACTACAAATCCATCGTTAAATGATTTATCATATATTCCACCACTTACACTATAATCTGATGTTGTACCACCTTTAGAGAATAAAGTTGTTTCAGCTGTTGCACTAAACTCTCCACCTTTTATTGTTGCTTTTGCAGGTTCTGAATATGTACTAGATGTATTATCTATAACTACTGATGTACCAACTTTGTATTTGTTATTATCATCTCCGCCTATAACTCCAGCATCTTCTCCAGATTCAACACCATTAACTGTTCCACCATTTATATTAACATTTCCTTGATATGCTACTATTCCAAAATATCCTTCTATAGTTCCGCCGTTAACAGTTAAGTTTCCAACTTTTTGAAGTACTATTCCAGCAGGTCTTTGTGAATATCCAAATCTATCAGAATAATATCCTTCTACCTTTCCTCCATTTATTGTTATATTAGTATTTTCAGCTCCTCTATATCCAAAAATACCTGCATAACATCCTCTTACAGTTCCTTCATCTATTGTTAAATTGCTACCGTTTCCACCAACTTCAATTGCATATCCACTAGGAACATCAATAGTTCCACCTGTAATATTGCAAGAAGGATTATTTCCATATACCCATATAGGTGAATATATATTTCCTCCACTAATATTAATCACAGCACCCTTTGAACCATTATGAGCTGAAATTGCTGCATCATGTCCTCTCATTTCTACGCAATTTTTTACATCAACTCTATTATTTTCTCCAGTTATAGCAATACCATAATTAAGTGCTTGCATAAGTTCAAGATTTTCTATTTCTACAGCACTATTAGAACCTTCTGTTTGTATTGCTACCGAATATGAATAAAGATAAGAATCTCCTTTTATAATTAATTTTGCCTCATCAGATTTTCCTTTAGTTCCAACTCTAATCATTGGAAAGTAGTCTTCATCTTGTACACTCCATGGGTCATAAACTTTAACAGTATCTAATGTTACTGTTCCTTTTTCTATAACTAGAGCAGATTTTTTTCTTATATTTGAGTTCAAGCCTCCTCGAGCTTCATCAGTTTTTTCTGCTGTAATAGTTACATTTGCTCCATCCTTTATTGATACTGTTTTTCCAATAGTGTAAACTCCAAGAGAAATTGTAATACTTTTGTTTATACTAACTTCTTCTAAACCACTAGATATTCCAGAACTTAATCCAACTGATTTTAGTAAAGTTATAGTGTCTCCATCTTTAGCATCATCAATTGCTTTATCTAGTTTATCATAATACTTTTTGCTTCCATCTTGTGATAGTTCAGCTACAGAACTTTCTGTTTTTAATTCAGATCCATCCTCTGCTGATACTTTTGAAATGTTTAATATTCCCATTACAGTTATTACTAACATTATAACTGTTAAATAATTTAATAATCTTTTCATTTTTCAATCCTCTCTAAAACATAAGTATATTCATATATTAGTATATATATATATATATAGTGTCAAGCCTTTTCAGGGATTTTTTTCATATAAAAATATGATATTTACATATAAAAAAATAAATAATATAATAATTTTTACTTGGAGGTAATAAACCAATGAAATTTAAAAAATTCTTGCTAAATTTAATACTTTTTATTTTTTTAGCCTTATTTTTATATTCAGCATTTTCTTTGGTTAAATGGTTTATTGATACTAATAATTCAAAAAAATTAATTTCAAGTATTTTATCAAGCACTAAAATATCTGAATTAGATGATTCTGGAACAACAGAATTAATAAATCCTCCAGAATCAAAAGATGATCCTTACTGGGAATATGTAAAAACGAAATTTTTAAATGTTGATTTTTCATCATTATTAAATCAAAATAAAGAAACTGTTGGTTGGATTAGAGTTAATAACACCGTCATTAATTATCCAGTGGTTCAGGCAGAAGACAACTCAAAATATTTAGCTAAATCATTTGATGGAAGCTCAAATAAAGCTGGTTGGATATTTGCAGATTATAGATTAAATTTTGATGGAAATGATAAAAATACAATAATTTATGGACATAATATGAAAGATAATTCAATGTTTTCTACATTAAACAATGTATTATCTAAAGACTGGTACGAAAACAAAGCTAATCATACTATTCAATTTTCTACGCCTACTGAAAATACTGTATGGCAGGTGTTCTCAGTTTATAAAATTGAACCAGAAGAATATTATATAACAACATCTTTTGAAAACGAAAAGACTTATGAGAATTTTCTAAACATAATTAAATCCAGAAGTATATATGATTTTAAAACAAATTTATCAATCAATGATAAAATTCTAACATTATCAACTTGTAACACTTCTGGAAGTAAATATAGAACTGTACTTCACGCAAAATTAATCAAAAGGCAAAATAGAAAATAATTAAAAGAGTATTAGCTAGGAAGTGCTAATACTCTTTTGCTTTTTCTTTTATTTTTACTTTTTAATTTTTTTATTATTTTTTTAATCCAACCTTTCATAATCTCTAATCCATCTGCGGCAAAAGGTAATAATAATATGAAATATGGAATTACATATAAGCTCTTAGTTTCCCAAATTATATGGAATAAAAATCCTCCGAAAAAAATTAATATTAAGCTAAATTTTGGAAGAGTAAAATTTTTAAAGTTATTTATTAATGATATTATTGTAAGTAAAAATATTGTAATTTCATATATATCAAAGTACTTTATCAATAAATCATTCAATTTTCCATTATACATATCATTCAAGAAATGATTATTTTCTATATAATTCATATGTTTGATTGTTGTTTCTTCCATTGACTCATTACTCCAAAGGGCTTGGAAAGTTGGTTCAATCCATGTTGATAATATTTTATCTTTATAATATTGAACAAAATCTTTTGGATTATTTATATAGTAAATTATTCTATTTTTTATATCTTCTTTAGCTTCTCTATCACTTTTTTCTATATCATAATCATTGTTAGGTATATTAATAATTCCATTATACTTATTATTGAACCATCCAGATGGTCTGCTTTCCTTTTCTTGCATCCCCATAGATATGTATATTGATGCAGGTACGCCTCTTGAGAATTTCTTATCCGCTCTACTTTCAATATTATATCTTAGAACACCATTTATAATAGTGCACCCTATAAGAATGAAAACAATAGATAATGTAGCAATTCCAAATTTTCTAAGACTATGGTTTCTTATAGAATTCATTATTAAGATAATAGCTAATCCAATAAAATAAATTAGAAAATTCATCTTTAATATAATAGCAAGTATCATCGTAATAATTAAAACTATTAAATTATAATCATTGTTTGTTTCAATATATTTAATTAAATAATATATCGAAATAGTTCCAAACATAAGTCCAATTATATTTCCATAGAAAAAGGTTGCTAGTAAATCTAGTGTAAAAAACAATAAAATGAATAATCTTACATTAGCAGTAACTTCTTCTTTGTTAAATATAATCTTTGTTATTTTATATAAAAAGAATAATGTTATTACTGAATATACTGAATTAAGCATCATTGGAATTATTTTATTAACTCCAAAAAATTCATATATCCAATATATGTACATGATAAAACCAAGCTGATGAGGATGATAATATAAATAAGCTCCATTTTCTAAAGCGTAAAAATTATTATTTAAAAATTGTTTAGCAATAATTTCAATATACTTTTGGTCCGCTTTTAATGGAGACTTTGAAATTAAAACCCAAACACACCCTAGTATTAAATGAAAAATTAATATAAATATAATTGATTTTTTCATATTTTTAGTCAAATATGATAACAAACCAATAATAAGTAAAAATAAAATTACGAGTAATATATTTATAAAAATATTGTCTTTTACATATTCAATAAATTCACTAAAATCAAACGAATTTACATTTGTAAATTGTGCTGTTTGAGTAATTGCAAAAATTAATAAAAGAGAAATAATTATTACACAAGCAATTACTACTGTTTTAGAAAAAAATGATAATACTTTTTTCACGCTACTACCTCTTTTTATAAGTTTTCTAAGAAACTTTCATCAAATATTGAAATATCTATTTTATAATCAATTAAGTTTGGCACACCATTATAAGTAAATTGCCAACCAACTGTCCTTTGCCTTAAAAATTCATTTTTAGAATATTTAGTTAGCTTAAGTTGATCTAAAGAATCTGGTATTCTACCATTTTCAGGCCAAAAAGCTAGCCAATAATCTACATCTAAAGAATCAATATGTTGATACGCCAGAGAAGCATTAATATAATATATAGGTTTTAAATCTTCATTTCTTAATAAATTATTTAGTTCTTTTATATAAGGAATTCTTAATGCCCAAAGTTCATTTGACCATTCTTCCATTTCAGACGTTTCTACATCAACACAAACAGGTAATTTACAATTAGGTCCTTTATGATTATTTAAAAAAGTTTTTATATAATCTTTCATTTCTACTGCCTTATTTATATCTCTAGAGTAATCTGCAAAATAAAATCCATATGGAATTCCTATATATTCACATCCTTCAACAAAGAACTGCCATTCATCATCTTCATATATCTCAAATTGACCATCAACATAATGATTTCCACCTGCTCTAATATACACTCCACTTATATTATCTTCAACTAAGAAAGTTGCAAATGTTTCTGGTGTTTTAAAAATTTTAAACTCACTAAATTGTGATACATCTGCTATTAGAACCTTATCGCTTTTCTCTTTTTTGTAATAACCTACTGTGTCAGCTCTTACATATCCATTCTTATTTCCATCAACCTTTACTTTATACCAATCAACTCCGTCTTTATTAAATTGATCTAGTATATAGACTTTGTCCGCTTTATTCAAAGTTTTTATTTGTATAACATTATCTGTTTTAGGCACTGAATATAAAGGTGCATAATCAGTAATTACAAGTCCATGAATTGAATTAGCAATTTCTTTATTATTTTTATAATCATTATATTTAATTATTCCAAATATTAATAAAAAAATAGATAATATTACACCTAAAGTTATTAATAATTTTTTCATTTTATTTTTACACCTTTTTATAAATTTGGTACTATTTTACCACGTCTACCGGCAATTTGTCTATACTCTTGCTTGTTAACATAATTTGTGATATTATATAGTTATCAACTTTAGGGGGTGATTAAAAAATGGCATCTACTCCATACGTACAGCGGTACGTCAAAGTAGTCTCCTCTTTGGAGATGCCAACATGTGAGAATGCCAGACGGCAAAAGCTTAACGAAAAGATCCTTCGGAACATTGGGGCTCATACATATAGTTTCTACAACGATATGTGTCATTCCCTCATCTTCCAAGGAGAATTTGGCGAAGCAATCCTCTATCCTGTTAGAGTAGCCGATGTATACATTCTGAGTCTGAATGGAAACAGCATGATTTTCGACTGCACTGAAAAGTTGTATGACTATATGGTGCAAAAGGGAATCGTTGAAGACTCTGATAGTCTGCGGAAGCGCTTTAAGGGGTATACCTTTATCGACCCATTTATGGTATCGTTCCACGCAAAGGCAAGGCTGAAACATATGGAAGTTTTTGATTTGGTGTGTTTTGAAAGTGACATCACTGAAATCCGGCTTCCTGATAAAGTTTCTTTCTATGCCTACATTCCCTGTATTTTTGAGGATAAGGGCGTTATTCTCGCATTCATCAAGACGACCAGTATCACTGATGAAATCGAGAAAAAGCTCAAAAAGGCTAAAATGCGGAAAATTGACGGTGGATTCATGATTCCATACCAGGTTGTGGACGAGATGTTCGAAAGGCTTGGATTCTGACAGGAGTGCTGTGCAACACATAGATGTAAGTGTTGCACAGTACTTTTTTTATTTTTTTCCTATAACCTCTTGTTTTTTTAAGTAATCTGTGTTATATTTATTCATAGTCAGTTTAAAAAAATTAATGGAGGTGCATGAAGAAATGGCAAAATGTGCAATATGTAATAAAGATATAAATTTCGGAAATCAATTAAGTATTACTCGTTCACACATTAGCAAAAGATCTACTAGAACTTTTAAACCAAATTTAAGAAGAGTTAAAGCTATAGTTGATGGACAACCAAAAAGAATAACTGTATGCGCTAAATGCTTACGTTCAGGAAAAGTTGTTAGAGCATAATTAAAATAGTTAGTGTTCTTAAGAAGTGAACTTTATAATTGCAATTATTGTTTTGTAATTGTAATTATAAAGCTCACTTCTTTTATTATATCTAGCTTGTACCATATTTTTTATCTTATACTTAAAAAATTGGAAAGTCCATAAAATTAATATGTATTATTCCTAGACTTTCCAATTTATTTGCATTTTTCTATGTGTTTTTTATTCCAAAAATCAATTTCAAGAATCCTCTTAAAAATTTAGGAGACTTTTTTACAACAACTTTCATTTTCTACCACCTCTCTTTCAGCAATAAAGCCACATAAATCCTACTAAAATCACACTAACTCCAACAATTATTAGCCACCAAGTCACAGGAAGTAATAAGACCATTATTGTACCTGCCCCAAAACCAATTAAACAAACTGCAATTGTCTTTTTTAACCCTCTAAGCATCCCTTCTCCTCCAATCTCTTTATATATTATATTATTAGGTGTATAATAATGTTATTAATTATTGAAAGGATAAATAAGATGAAATCAAAAAAAGAAGCAACAGAAATATTAGAGATTTTAAGAAAATATTATCCAGACGCAACTTGTAGTTTAGACTTTGAAACACCATTTCAAATTGTAATTGCAGTAATGCTTTCTGCCCAGTGTACAGATGAAAGAGTTAATAAAACTACTCCTATTTTATTTAAAAAATATGGTACACCTGAAAAAATGTCAAAAGCTAAACTAGAAGAATTAGAAGAAATTATCCATCCTTGCGGATTTTATAAAAATAAAGCTCAAAATGCATTAGCTTGCTCAAAAGTATTAGTTGAAAAGTATAATTCTGTTGTTCCAGAAACTATGGAAGAATTAATTACTTTACCTGGAATCGGTAGAAAAAGTGCAAATGTCGTTATGCTTGAAGCTTTTAATGATGCACAAGGTGTTGCAGTTGATACTCACGCAAAAAGAATATCAAACAAAATTGGACTTTCTTCTGAATCAGATCCACAAAAAATTGAACAAGATTTATTAAAAGAATTTTCTAGAAAAGATTGGTGTGATGTAAATCATCTATTAGTATGGCATGGCAGAAAAACTTGTACTGCAAGAAATCCAAAATGTGATGAATGTCCTATTAATAAATATTGTAATGAATATAAAAAAGCCATAAATAAAATTGTATAATCATAAAAAAATTACATACAATATCTAATAGAGGTGTATGTAATTTGACTAATATTAATTGTTCTTATGATTGTGTTTATCAAGAAAATGGAATTTGTAACTATGAAACTGTAAAAAGTAAAAAATTAAACTCAGAAAAAGATTGCATATATTACGAAAAAAGAGACTAGATTTCCTAGTCTCTTACTTTTTTATTACTAAATATTTAAAGATAACTCCAATTCCACTAGCAAGCATAAAGAATGATAATATTCCTCCCAAGAATGGAATTTGGAAAATTACCCAAGATAAAATTGTTATTAAAGCAACTAAAATTGGTAATTTTATCTTCTTTGTCTTTCTTGCAATTAAACTTGCTATACTAATTGATGTTACTGAAGTTGAAATTAATATAAAGAACAAGAATAATGCTAACATTGCAAATGCTAATGAACTAGCAAACTTTATTGATATTAATAAAATTACAATTGCAGGTACAATTAGTAATGATAATATACCAATTCCAAATGAGCTTACTCCAAAACATTTATCCATCTTCTCTAAGAATTTTGGTGTGAATTTTATAAATATAATAAATAGTATCATTGTAAGAATAAAATATCTTGCAAAATTTAATACATATCTTTCTACAACACTTATAAGAGATTCTTTTTGTTGTACATATTTTTCAAATTTTATATCGTTTACTTTAGCATTTTCATTAATTTTTGCATCTTGTGAAGATGTGAAATTAAGTGTTTGTAATACATTAGCGTTTTCACCAACTTCTAAGATTTCGGCAGTTGCATAAATATTTCTATTAAATGTTCCGTTTATTAAAAAGTGCTCAGAAAATACATAAGATTCATAACCTACAGTTGAATTTTCCTGGAAAATTATATCTTGTGTAGCTGCATATACACATCTATCTATTTTTGCATCTATTTTTGCATTTATTGCACATATATATAAGTTTCCATGAATGTTTACGTTTTCTTCTATGGTTACCATGTTACCAAATATAAATAAATCACCATTGATTGTTTCATCTTTAACAGTAATTATATTTCCAGCAAGAAACATATTACCATTAACTATTTCTCCACTTTTTTCAATGTTTTCTGTAAAATTAAATGAATTTCCATTTAATACTTGTGTTGGTAATGCAATATTTTCAGCATCAATTGGCATTACTTCACTTTCATTTGTTGCTTTTACGATAGATGTCATAGAAGCAACTAAAAGTAATACCGTTAAAATCAATATTAATACTTTTCTTTTCATCCTTAAAATCCTTTCTTTACTCTAATTCTCTTAATTTTTTAATTGCATCATTATAATTATCAGCTGATATAACGTATCTTCCAGGAACTAGGATTGTTGCACCTGCTTCAATAACATCTTTAGCAGTCACATCATTAATTCCCCCATCAACTTCTATATCAATTTCATAATTATTATCTTCACAATATTTCTTTAGTGTTTTTATTTTATCTATTGTTGATTCTATAAATTTTTGTCCACCTTTTCCCGGCACAACAGACATAACAAGAATCATATGAACAAAAGGAATATATTCGTAAACTTCTTCTATGTTTGTATCTGGACTTACAGCAATTCCTACTTTAACTCCATTTTCTTTTAGATAATTTATTATTTCAAGAACTTTTTCTTTATTTTCACATGCTTCAATATGAAATGTAATTCTGTCTGCTCCTTGATCAATAAAATAATCAACTACTGACATTGGATCTTTAACCATTAAATGAACATCCATTGGTGTCATTGCAATAGTGTGAACTTTTAAAGCAAAATCTTTCATTTTAAGTAAAGTATTATTTTCAACAAATATTCCATCCATTACATCAATATGGAAATAATCTATCTTTGCTGTTTCTAAATTATAAAATGCTTGTACTGAATTTTCTTCATCTACGTCTAAAACCGATGTTGATATCTCAATCATAATTTACTCCTTATTAATTCTACTATTTAAGCATAAAATTTTACTAGATAAAAATAGGGTATGTGCACTATTTTGCCATACCCTAAATTGTTATTTTAAGGAAAAGCTAATGCTGTTTGAGTATTGAAGTCTATTTGTTTTGTACCCTTAACAACACCATCTACTTTTAGTTTTACAGTAACATTTCCTTTACCACTGATTGTTACTTGTTTTGTTCCTTCAGCTAGTACAGTTTCATCAAATACAGTATCATTTCCAACTTCAAGTGTTACTCTTATTCTCTTTGAACTTTGTCCAGATTCACTATCTGTATCAGATGAGCTTCCTGATGGTGCAAATTTTGAAAGATCTATTGTAACTGTTGCACTAGTAATTTTTGTGATTTTATTAACTGTAATTGTTATTGTTTCTCCTGGGTTAGCTTTATCTGAATTACTTTGTTTTAATACAATTCCATCAGATTTATTCGTATCTTCTGTTGTTTCTACAACAACTTTAAAGCCTGCATCTTGAAGTATCTTTGTTGCTTCTGCTTCTGATTTACCCATAACAACTGGAACATCAATTTTTGAACTTCCTGTACTTACTTTTAATGTTATTGGATCATCATCTTTAAATTCTATATCTTTTTGAATACTTTGACTTATAATTAATCCAGCTTTTAACTCTTCACTTGACTCTTCTTCATATTGGATTTCTCCAATGTAACCCATATCTGTAAGCATCTTTTCTGCTTCCTCTTTTGTCTTTCCAGTCAAGTCAACCATTTTTAAAATTTTAGCTTCTCTCTCTTTTCTAACATATATAGTAATTTGATCTTTTACTTTTATCTTTCTGTCTGCAATATATGGAGGATCTTGTTTAATTACCTGTCCTGGCTCAACTGCCTCTCCGTTGTATGATTCATCCTCTAAATATTCTACTTTCAAATCATGTTTCTTCTTAAATTCTGTTTGATCATAAACTTCTCTTGCCTGCTGTTCAGTATATCTAACTCCAGCTTCATTTTTAACTAAATTAGGTATTTGAACGTCTTTTGTTCTAGTTAAATTTAAGAATAGTATTGTTCCACCTAAAGCAAGTGAAAATACTAACATACCAATTAAGACTACTGAAAGTATTACATGTTGTTTTAAGAATGGAATTAATCCTTTTTTCTTTCCGTTTTTCTTTTTTGGTTTTTCTTCAACTTCCTCATCTTCATCATCATCTTCTTCGTCATCACGAACTTTTCCATCTAAGTCATATAAAGTTGATAATTTTTGAGTTTGTAATGTATCAAATTTTTTATTTAATTTTACGAAATCATCATTTGGTCTTTTTAATGCTGTACTTAAATCAATCAACATTTCTGTTGCATTTTGATATCTATCATCAGGATCTTTTTGCATTGCCTTTAAAATTATATTATTTACACTTATTGGAATTTGTGGATTTAATTTTATTGGCTCGATAGGTTCTTCTTGAACTTGCATCAAGGCAACTGAAACTGGTGTATCAGCATCAAATGGAACTCTTCCAGTAAGCATCTCATACATAACAATTCCAAGAGAATATATGTCTGATTTTGCATCTGTTACTCCACCTTTTGCATGTTCTGGTGAAAAATAATGTACAGATCCTATTGTTGTTCCAAAAGCTGTAATTGTTGAATTTGAAACAGCTTTTGCAATACCAAAATCAGTAACTTTTGCCATTCCATCTTCAGTTATTATTATATTGTGTGGTTTAATATCTCTATGTATTAAATTGTTTTTATGTGCTGTTTCAAGTGCTGAAGCTATTTGAATAACTATATTAACTGACCATTTCCAAGATAATTTTCCATCTTCAACAATTATTTCTTTTAATGTTTTTCCTTGAATTAGTTCCATTACAATGTAGTAAATATCTCCTTCATTTCCTACATCATAAATTGAAACTATGTTAGGATGTGTTAAACTTGCTGCAGTCTGTGCTTCTGACTTAAATCTTTTAATAAATTCTGCATCAGTTATAAATTCATCCTTTAATACTTTTACTGCTACAAATCTGTTTAGGACATGGCATTTAGCTTTATAAACTGTAGCCATTCCACCATTTCCTATTTTTTCTAATATTTCATACCTATTTGCGAGCATTTTTCCTATCAGATTCATAAATTTTTCCTCTCCTTAATTTAAAAATTAAATTTGGATTTTATCTATTATCTATGACTATAACCGTAATATTGTCTAGTCCTCCTGCTTCATTTGCTTCATTGATTAATGTTTCTGTACAATCTTCTTCACTGTTATTTATTATTTCTAATACTCTATTTTCTCTGACCATATTTGTTAGTCCGTCTGAACACATAAGTATTATATCGTTCTTATCTAAAGACGTATAAATCAGATCAGGTTCAACATTTTCGTCTGTTCCAAGAGCCTTTATAAGTAAGTTTTTCTTTGGGTGTGAAAATGCTTCTTCTCTTGTTATTTCACCATCTTGTATAAGTTTTTCGACATAACTATGATCAGTAGTAATTTTTTTCATCTTGCCTTTTCTTATTCTGTATATTCTACTGTCACCTATATGACCTATATGAATCTTATTATTATATATTAGCACAACCTCTAATGTTGTTCCCATATCCTGCAATTCTTCGTCTTCTTCAGATTCTTCATAAATTGCAGAATTAGCAAATTCAATAGATTTTTCAATTAGATTTAAAATTGAATCTCTATTTTTAGGAATATCATCAAATTGTTCTGTGATGAATTTATTTATAGCAGTTATTGCAACTTTACTTGCAATCTCTCCTCCTTTATATCCACCCATTCCGTCAGCTAATATATAAAGATTCAAGCCATTTTCATTTTCAGACACCGAAAAACTATCTTGATTCATACTTCTAGTTTTCCCTATATCTGTCCTAGTAAATACTTTCATTTTCTACTCCTTTTTTAATTCTGTCCTCCTCAATTGTCCACAAGCAGCGCTGATATCTGCTCCGAGCTCTCTCCTTATTGTAGCTACAATTCCGTTATCATTTAGATAATCTCTAAATTTGATAATATTATCATTTGTACTTTTTACATATTTTCCATTATCAATTTTATTAATAGGGATTAAATTAACATGACAAAGCATTCCCTTTAAAAGTTTTACTAGGTCTTTAGCATCATCAAGATTATCATTATTGTCCTTTGCTAAAGCATATTCAAAAGAAATTCTTTTATTTGTTATTTTTATATATTCCCTACACGCTTCCATTAGTTTTTCGATTGGATAAGCGTCATTTACTGGCATCATCTCACTTCTTTTTTCATTATTACTACTATGTAATGATACTGATAATGTACATTGAATGTTTTCTTTTGCTAATTTATATATATTAGGAACTAATCCACTTGTTGAAATACTAATATGTCTAGTTCCAATATTAAGTCCCTTTGGATTATTAATTATACTTATTGCTTTTATTACATTGTCATAATTATCAAGTGGCTCTCCAATTCCCATAAAAACAATATTTGAAATTTTAACATCTTCTTCTCTTTGAACAGCTAAGATTTGTTCTACAATTTCTCCTGCTTCTAAGCTTCGTACAAAAGGAATTCCTGTTGATGCACAAAACTTGCATCCCATTTTACAACCAATTTGTGATGATACACAAATTGAGAAACCATGCTTGTACTCCATTAAAACAGACTCTATTGCATTTCCATCTAAAACATCAAAAAGATACTTTTTAGTTCCATCAACTGATGTCAATTTTTTTATTATTTTGAAATTATTAATTGAATATTTTTCTTTTAATTTTTCTCTTAGTTCTTTAGAAATATTTGTCATTTCATCAAAACTAAGAACATTTTCTTGATGTATCCATTTAAAGATTTGTTCAGCTCTAAAAGGTTTTTCTCCTATAGATATCATTTCATCTTTTAGTTCATCTAAAGTAAAACTTTTTATGTTTCTTTTCAAGAAAACACCCTCCTGCTATTCTATATAGAACCGTTATATCATATACACTTTTTTTTTTCAATAGTTATGACAAACAAAAGAAAACATTTTCAAGTAAAAAAACTTCAGTACAAAATCAAGTACTGAAGTTTTTATTTTTATAGATTGTAAAACAACAAATTTCTTTATAAAATTCTTATTTTTCATCTTCTTCTGTTATTACTTCATCAAGATATATTTTTTTGTTTTTTACTTTTAGCCATATTTTTTCTATTTTATCAAATATTATTGACAAACATGGTGCTGAAATTATAACCAGCATAAAATATTGTTCATATCTGTATCTTGGTTGAGCTTCAATAAATAAATGTACTAGAAAATATCCAATAAATGCTGCTTTGAAAATAATATCAAGATGTTCATCTTTTTGAGCATATTTTAACTCTTTTCTCTTCTTTAAATATATAAATGAACATATTAAAGATAGTAATAGTAATAATACATATTGTACATATCCATAATATTGGAAAATGTTGCACAAATTATCATCTTTTATATTATCATATGCATATTGTATTTGATTATCATTTGCTCCACAATAAGTAGTCATTTTATCACTTATAAATCTAATTCTTTCTTGTGTATCATTCTTTAACGAATCAATTAGTGTATTCTTACAAATTTCATTATATTGATCATAATTAAATCCTAAATATTCAAGATCATAGTAATACTGAGTTTTTTCAGCACTAGTAGATTTGAAGCCATAAATAGTTTTGCCATAAATTCCTGTGACAAACTTAAAATACTTAAGATTTTGAGTAACTGCTGAATTTGGTACAAATTCAAATTTTACCATTGCTAAATCAAATAGCTTAATTGTTCCTATACTAACAACACATATAACAATTAAGGTAACTATAATCTTTTTCCAGTTTTTAAATTTTTCTAATAATAATTTCCAAATTAAAAATAATATTAAAGCAACTAGGATTATAACAGAACTAGGTCTTAATATTGTTGCTATTCCAAAACATAATCCGCTAAGTACATAGAACAATAGTTTTCTTGTATGTCCGCATATTGGTATATATATATATATATATAGCCAATGTAATAAATAATGTAGCAATATGCTGATTATTTATAATAGATGATCCAGCAATATTAAACAATAAACTTATATAAACAATTGAAGCTATAACACCAACTCTTTTTGAATATACTTTACTTGCTATTTCATAAACTAATAAATTTGTGATTGACATCACCAAGGCTTCTACTATTTTTAGTAATACTAGTCTTGTTCCAATCAATTTCATAATTGATGCTAAATAAACAACAAATCCGACTTGAAAATTAAAAAAATAAAAATAGTTACTTTTATCAAAAGATAAACTTTTAAAATTTCCATTTACCATTTCTTTAGCGCCATTAATTAATACTTCATAGTCGCTTGTAGGTTGAGTTCTAGCATAAAAATTCCATGCTAAATAAATAATAGTAGAAACACCCAATATTAATAATCTGAATAATCTTGGATGTTTTTCTTCTACTTTGAAAAAATTTTTAAATAATATATAGTATAAAAATATAAAAAATAAAAAAGATATTATTCCATTTATTTTAAATTCCGGAAAACTATTTTGATATAGTGTACAAAAAACTAAATATGCAATTATAACACAGAAAAATATTACTTCTACTATATTTTTCAAGAATCTATTGATAATATTTTGCATTTTCTCCCCTTATTTTATTTCTTGTCTGTATTTTTTTCTTTTATAATATAAATTGGTCTATTTTTTATTTCCAAGTATGCTTTTGACATATATTGTCCAAAAACTCCTAGGAAAAATAATTGAACACCGCTCACAAATAAGATTACACATATTGTTGAAGGCCAGCCTGAAACAGGATCACCATATATACATGTTTTTACAATAATAAAAATAATCATTATAAAAGCTAAGAAACAAAATAGCATTCCCATTAAAGCTGAAAGAACTAGTGGTACTGTTGAAAAAGCAGTTATTCCATCAACTGAGTATGCAAATAATTTCCAGAAGTTCCATTTTGATTTTCCTCTAGCTCTCTTCCTATTATCATAAGATATCCATTTTGTTTTAAAACCAACCCAACTAAATATACCTTTTGAAAATCTATTATATTCAGAAAGTTGCAATATACTATCTACCATTTGTCTAGTCATCAGTCTATAATCTCTTGCCCCACTAACAATCTCAGTTTTAGACATTTTATTAATTATTTTATAAAATAATCGAGCAAATAAAGATCTTATGATTGGTTCACCTTTTCTAGTTTTTCTCTTTGTTGCAACACAATCATATTCTTTAGTTAATAAAGTTTCATACATTTCTTTTAATAATTCTGGTGGATCTTGCAAGTCAGCATCCATAATAGCTACATAATTTCCAGTCGTTTCTCTAAGTCCTGCATACATAGCCGCTTCTTTACCAAAATTTCTTGAAAAAGAAACATATCTTACAGCACCATCTGATTTTTGATATTCTTTAATAATTTCTAGAGTTTTATCAGATGAACCATCATCAACAAATAATAATTCAAGTTCAGCATTTATTCCTTCCATTATTTCCTTGATTTTCTCATAAAATAAAGGAATATTCTCTTCTTCGTTAAAACATGGTACAACAATTGATATTTTATCCATTTATTCCACTTCCTTCTATGCTTGTACTTTTGGTATATTCATTACCACTATTCCAATAATAATTAAAGATGCTCCAACTATTGATAATGCAGTTAAATTTTCATTAAATACAAACTTAGATGCTATTAATGATAAAATTTGAACTATTCCTGTACATATTGGAAAAATATAACTTAGATCAAACATTATTACTAGTCTGGTAAATAGTAAAAAACTAATTATATAACAAACTAAACCTATTCCACTAATGAAGCTTACTCCAAAATTAATATTTCCATTTTCTACTTTAATGCTTCCAGGATTCTTACCATATTTCATAAGAATTAGTCCAGCAACAGTCATGAATAAATAAGCACAAACTAATACAATTTTCATAATTTTCTTTCCTCTATCTTTCTCCAATTATTTTTCCCCTTTCTAATTTAAGGTTGTATTATCTTTCTTTGTAATTATTTTCCCAATAATATTGAAGTTTAAAAAATTCATTTATTTCTTCATTCTCTTCTGAAGGAATTCTTACAATCTCATTATCTAAACAATAAAAACTATCATTTATGACCGTTATGTTTTTATTTCTTAACTCATTTGAAGCCTTCATGAATTCATTTCCTTCATATCCAGCAAGTTCAAAAAACTTATTCATTAAGAAGTTTGGTCCAAGCTTTCCGCCATCACCAACGAATTCGTTATTTAATACTTCTTTTGCTTTATCATTAGCCCAAATAATATATGGTGTACAATAGTAATTGTAAATTCCTTCATCAGTATCTAAATTTAAATTCATTCCAAGCATATTATAAACACTGTTATCATTTCCTAGCCATGGATTATGATCTCCGAAAACAATAACAACAACTGGACTATCATCATTTTTCAATTCTTCAGTTAACCTTAATATCTGGTTTGATGTATCTTCAATTCCCGCAAAATAGTTATTTAAGATATTATATTCGCTATCAGTATAATAATCTTTTCTATTAACATATGTAGTATCAAATAATTTTTCATCACTATATGGTCCATGGTTTTGGTATGATACACTAAAACTAAAATATGGCACATTTTTATCTCTTGAATTATATAAGCTTATTAAATCTGAAATAAAGGTTTCGTCATTTACACTTTCGTTATCAGCTAGATCCGCATATCTGTTTTCGCGGAAATAATAATCTTGAAATCCTAAATTCCTGTTAATATTTTGTCTATTGTAAAACCATGCAAAAGAAGGATGCTCCCCATTAGTATAATATCCTTGCTCATTGAAATATTGAACATATGAATTTGTTCTTTTTCTAAAAGTACCTAATGCTGTATAACCTGTCAAGAATTTTCTTTCCGTATTAACTGTTCCACCTGCAAATATATTTGTAACTAATTCACCAGAAACTGATTGTTCCTTTACTTTATGCCAAGATACATAAGGATCTTTTTCAAATTCAATTTCATCAAATTTTGAAAAATCATTATATGCTTCAAGCATAATTCCAATAACATTTACTTTTTTATCGGCAGGAATATCTGAATATTCATAAGAAAATAATTTTTGCTCTGCCTCTTTTTTATTATAACCCTCTGGCACATATTTTTTTATTCCAGAATAGCTATTTAAAAATGAGTACATCGTACCTCTTGTTATATACTGATTTGTTTCAGACCACACATTAAATGAACCTGACTTGTTTTCTAATCTAGCATAGATAGCTTTATTTATGTATATTTTTTCCAAACTAACAAATGCAACTACCACAAAAACAATCACAATAAGAACTTTTTTCAATACTTTTATTATAATTTTCTCATCTTTATGGAACTTATTTTTTCTATCCAATACTAGATATAGAGCAACAGTTAAAGCAATAAGCGCAATAAAACATACAATCATTGCTGGGGTAAATGTATAAGTGTAATTTTTCTTAATCGAAATAGAAATAGCTTCCTTTATCAAAGATATATCTTCCATTAAAAGTGTATCATTTCTTAATTGCATTTTAAAATAATTAACAAAAGTAACTATCACTGTAAATAATGATGATACTAGAAAAGATATACTTGTCTTCTTAGTTAATGCATATATTAGCAAAGCAACAAAGAATATTGGTAAAAAGTTTAAAAGTATAAGTAATCTACTACTATAATACGATTTAAAGATTTCAATTCCGAAGTGTTCCTACAGAAAAATACAATGCAATAGCATTTAGTCCTATAGACAATATTCCAAGTAATAAAACTCTAAAGCCATGTGAATTGATAAATTTTACAATCTTTTCTTTTATTTCATCTTTTCTATCTTTCAATTTTTTAATTATTGCATTCAATCCACATGCAGCAGTTATAAAAGCAAATGGTCTATATGTAAAAGCATATCTTGGTTGAATTTCTATGAATGAATATATTGCAAATGCTCCCAATAAATACAATACATAAATTTTACTTTCACTTTTATTCTTAATATTTAGAAGTTCTACTAAAGACAAGATTACAACTATTGCCCATATAAATGAATCATACTCATATAAAAACTCATATATAGTAGCAAGAGTTATTGTTTTACCAAATACATTTATTCCTGATACTGATAGATGATCCAGACTCCAAACAAAATCAAAATCATTCCAAAATAATTTAGCTTTTTCATAAAACAATTTAACTATTCTTTTATCAGTTAAATTTGTCTTTATTTGATCTAATGCCCACTGTTTTTGTTCTTCCTTATCTTCAAAGCTAAAAAATTCATCTCTTTTCTCACTAGTCCATCTTCCATCACTAGAAATATCTAGTCCAAAAACAAACTTAAATAAAATACTTGGTTCATTTGCCTCAGTAATTATATTTGTTTTTTCTAAAATCATAAATGGCAATCTAGATATTAGTATAAAACTAATAACAAAAATAATAGACTTTATAAGAATATCTTTTATTTTTTCTTTTTTAGTAATAAGCATAAATAGTAAGAAAAATAAATAAGCTAATACTGCTATTATTGATTCAGGACGCATCAAGTTTGCAAGTGCCAGAATAATGCCACATGTTGCAACTTTTATATACTTATTTTTTATAATTTTTTCTTCAAAAATTAAATCAAATGCTAATAGTACTAAAAATAAAAATATGTGCTGATCTGATAATATATTATTATAAAATATTGGATTTAAGAATATAGTATATATTAAAGTAAATAACTGTGCAGGTTTTTTAGTTGCTACTCTATTCATAATTCTATACATTAATAAAATTGATAAAATACTAAAAGCAACATTTATTAGTTTTAAAAAAACTATTTTATTACAAATCAACAATAAAACACTTTGATAAATAACAAATGGTGTTCTAAAAACCCAGGTATTAATAAAGTTTTGACTACTAGCCTCTAATCCCCCATCTAAAAAGTCTTCCGAAATATTGTATAATGTTAAAAAATCAGAAACTTGTGGATTATGTACATTAATTACTACAGCAACTCTTGTAATTAATGCAAATGCTAATAAAAAAATTAAAAACTTCTTATGACTTATATCTTTCTTTAAGATAACAGCCGTACTAATCAAGAAAAGTATACATGCTGCTAACATTCCATATT
>CANQPZ010000025.1 GCA_947625895.1 uncultured Clostridia bacterium
TGGTTTAGCTATAATGGTGAGAAAATTGGACAAGGTAGAGAAAATGTAAAGAAATATCTAGCAGATAATCCTAAAGTTATGGAAGAAGTAGAGAAAAAGATTAGAGACAATTATAGCAAAGCATTTGAACAAGCTTTAGAAGATAAAAGCCCAACAAAAGAAAACGATGAAGAAGATGACAGTGAAGAATTAGATGAAGAATAATATAAATTATTATACAAAAGATGCACATAGAGCTAAAACTACAGTGCATCTTTTATATAATAAAAACAAGAGGATAAAATGGATATAGAAAGATTAGAAAGAATTGATAAATTAAAAACAAAAATGCTAAAATACATATTTTATAAAAAGAGAACTGAAAAGGAAGTACTTGAAAAATTTAAAAATGAAGATAATGATATTTTAGATGAAACTATTGAAAATCTTAAAGAATTAGGATATATTAACGACAGCGACTATATAAAAAGATATGTACACGAAGTAATATCTTTAAAAAATTTATCAATTTTCGAAATAAAATATAAATTATATTCAAAAGGAATTTCTGAAAACTTACTAGAAGACTATATATCTGAAAACAGAGAGATGCTTGAAGATTATGAACTATTAGCTGCTAGAAATATTATAGAAAAGAAGAGAAAAGATAACGAACTAAAAGATATAATTTTATATTTAAGAAAAAAGAGATATACACAAGATACAATTTCGAAAATATTAGAAGATGAAAGAGACTAAAAAGGGGCAAAACATAATGGGAATAATTACATTAGAAACAAATAAATATGAACTAAAACTAGACAATTTTGAAGGACCATTAGACTTATTATGTCATTTAATAGACAAAAATAAGATGGATATTTATGACGTTAAATTGGCAGAAATTACAGATCAATATATTGAATATTTAAATAAAATGGAAGCTCAAAATCTTGATATAGCTAGTGAATTCCTTGTTATGGCAAGCACTCTAGTTTATTTAAAATCAAAACAGCTTTTACCTAAAGAAGTTGAAGATGAAGCAGAACTTACAGAAGAAGAATTATTAAGACGTATTATTGAATATAAAAAATATAAAGAAATATCTATAAAGTTTAAAAAATTTTATGAAGAAAATTCAAAAAGATTCTCAAAATTACCAGAAAAAATAGAATTGCCTAAACAAAAAATTGAAAAAGAATATTCAAATACATTATTATATGAAAACTATAAAAGATTAATAGAAAATCATGAAGTAAAAATGAATAAAAATGCTGAAAATATTGAAAAAATTGCAATAAGGGAAACTTTTTCAGTAACAAGTAAAGTAAGGGAAATATTTAAGGAATTATCTAAAAAACCTAAATTTGTATTTAATAAGTTATTTTCAATTAGTTCTAAACCAAAAGCCGAAGTCGTTACTGCTTTTACAGGAGTACTTGAATTATCTAGAAGAAATAAAATAGGTACAGAACAAGAAGAACTTTTCGGAGATATAATAGTTAAAAGAAAAGAAAATTCAAAATAAAAAATTATAAAAAGCAAATACATGGAAAAAATAGTAATATGAAGATCTTTATATTACTATTTTTTATTTTTATTATATTAATTATCACATCTAAAATAGAATTATGTATTGATAAATTAATTGTAGAAAATAGAAAGATAAAATTTGCCATTAAATTAAATTTTTATATTTTAAAGAACATAAAAGTATTTTCAAAGAAAATTAAGAAAAAGGATATTATAAAAATAATTAATTTATCAGAAAAAAAGAAATTTTTAAAATTAGAAGAAAACATAACAGATTATTTAGACATTAATATAGATAAAATAGATTTAAAAATAAAATATGGAATAAAACACATATTTATAAATATATACTTGTATGGATTAATAAATGCTGTTGTTACAACACTAATTGCCAGGTATATAAATGAACAAACTAAAAGAAATATAAATATTGAAACAGATTTTAATAATAATTTTATATACTTAAATATTAAATTAAAAATAAATATTGATATTCTAAATTCTATAATAAATTATCTAAAAAAAGATAGTGCAATAAGTTAATTGCACTATTCAAATTTACTCATCATTAGAATCTTCATCATCATCTTCTTCTAAATTTTCTTGAATCTTATCTTTTAATTCTGAAATACACTTATTCTTATCTTTCATATTTTTTATGACATCAGTAGATTTCTCGATAATATCTGGAACATAATCAATAAGTTTATCTATATATGTGTCATGGTTTACAGGAAGAAGGCGCACGACACCATTATTTACAACTAAAAATGCAACTGGCTCTATACTTACACCAGCGCCACTTCCACCACCAAAAGGTAATCTGTATTGAACTTGTTCTTCTTTATCTTTACGAGAATATTCATTAATCGTTTCACCTTTAAATTCACTACCACCAGCAGCAAAACCAAAAGTGACTTTTGAAATAGGTATAATTAAAGTATCAATTCCTGTTGAAATTGGTTCACCTATAATTGTATCGACATCAATCATATCTTTTATGCTATTCATAGCACTATTCATTAAACCTTCTATTGGATGATTCATAAAACATAATCCTTTCTATTCAATCTAATAATAGTATGTGCAATGAAAAAAGAAATATACTAATTAGTCGAATCTGTTGTTTTAGAATAACAAAAATGTTAAAATAAGAACGAAAATAATAATTAGGAGTAGAAATGGATAATATAGAAGATATAAGAAAGCAAGCTAATTATTGCTTAAATTGTAAAAACAAGCCATGCTCAAATGGATGTCCAATAAACACTAAAATACCGGAATTTATAGAAAAAGTAAAAGAAGAAAAAATAGAAGAAGCATATGAGATTTTAAGTGAAAATAATATTTTTTCATATATATGTAGCTTAATTTGTCCTCAAGAACAACAATGCGAAGGATCTTGCATCAGAGGAATAAAACAAAAACCAACACAAATTGGAAAATTAGAAAAATTTGTAAATGAATGGGCAATTGACAATAAAGTTGAAAGAAAGAAAATAGAAATAAAAGAAAAAGACAAAAAAGTTGCTATAATTGGATCAGGACCTGCTGGACTAGAATGTGCATATGAACTTAGAAAAGAAGGATTTCAAGTAACAGTATTTGAGAAAGAAAAAGTTCTAGGTGGGATACTAACATATGGAATACCTGACTTTAGATTAGACAAAAGATATGTCAAAGAAATTATTGACTCATTAAAGAAGCTAGGAGTCAAATTTGAGACAGAAAACGAATTAGGTGACAAATTACATCTATCAGAATTAAAACAGAAATATGACGCCATATTTTTAGGAATTGGAGCAGAAGTTCCAAGTAAATACGATTTAGGAAATTTTGATAATATATATGATTCAGATTATTTCTTAAAATCATATAATAACAATAAATTTATAAATAATTTAGGTGATGTTGTTGTTATAGGCGGAGGAAATGTTGCAATGGATTGCTCTAGAGCAGCTTTAAAAATGGGAGCTACATCTTCATCTATATTATACAGAAGAGATGAAAAACATATGCCGGCAAGAAATATTGAATTAGAAGAAGCAATTAATGATGGAGTAAAAAAAGTATTTACAACAAGAGTAATTGAAGCTAAAGGAAAAGACAGAAAAATAGAAAGCGTTAAATGCATAAAAACAGAAGTAATAGATGGAAAAGCAAAAGACATTCCAAATTCTGAATTTGAATATAAAGCAAATACAGTAGTATTTGCAATTGGATTAAAACCAAATCAAGAATTATTACTAAAAGAAAATTTAAAATATAATGAAAACGGATTAATAGAAATTGATGAAAATTGCAGAACAAATATAGAAAACGTATATGCTGGAGGAGATTTGTCTGAATCAAAAGCTACAGTATGTAGAGCAATAGCTGGTGGAAAAAGGGCAGCAGCATCAATAATAAAAACATTTGAAAAAGGAGAGAAAAATGTTTAAAGAATATATTGAGTCTAAGAAAGATGATATGATTAATGACTTAAGAAAAATGGTTAAAATACCAAGTAAATTGGAAGGATATGATAATCCAGAATATCCTTTTGGAAAAAATGTTGATAATGCATTAAATAAGTTTTTATCAATAGGAGAAAAATTAGGATTTAGAACTAAAAACATTGATAAATATTGTGGATATATCGAATTTGGTGAAGGAGAAGAATTACTTGGAATAGTAGGACATCTAGATGTAGTTCCAGAAGGAGAAGGATGGAAGCATGATCCATTTGATTTAACTATAGAAGATGGAAAAATTTATGGAAGAGGAACTATTGATGACAAAGGTCCTATGATGGCATCTTTATATGCAATGAAAGCAGTAGCAGAAAATGCAAAAGTTAATAAAAGAGTTAGATTGATAGTTGGATTAAATGAAGAAAATGATTGGAAATGCATTGATTACTATAAAAAACATGAAGAAATGCCAACACTTGGATTTAGTCCAGATGCAGATTTTCCTTGTATTTATTCTGAAAAAGCACTTCTTTCAATTTATACAGAAGAAAAATATTTAGAGGATGAAAAAATAAAAATTAAAGAAATAGATTGCAAAAATAATAGAATAAATGTTGTACCAAAATATTGTAAGGTTAGATTAGAAGCAAATAGTGATATTGCAGAAGATTTAAATATTTTACTTCTATCAAAAATAAATGACAAAATTTCATACACGAAAAACGAAAATGAATTCATTATCGAAACAACTGGAATACAAGCGCATGCCGCACATCCAGAACTAGGCGACAATGCTATTTCTAGAATGGTATTAATACTAAAAGATATTTTTGAAAAATATGGTGTTAAAAACAATACTATAAAACTTTTGGCTGAGAAAATTGGAACACAGACAGATGGTAAAAACCTAGGAATAAAACATGTTAATAATGAATTAGGTGATTTAACATTAAATTTAGCACAACTTGAATTAGTAGATGGCATGATTAAATCTGGAATGAACTTAAGAATACCTGGTGATTATAAATTAGAAGATGTAAAGGAAAAAGCATTACAAGAACTAAATGAAATAAAAGTTGACTTTAGAGAAGAAAAACCTGCATTATATATACCAAAAGATAATGATATAGTACAAAAATTATGCAAAATTTATAATGATTATATGAAAACTAATTGTGAACCACTTGCTATTGGTGGAGCAACTTATGCAAGAGCATTTAATAATTGTGTTTCTTTTGGAGCAATGAGACCAGAAGAACCAGATATGTGTCACCAAGTTGACGAATATATAAGTATGCAAAATTTATTAGATGCATGCAATATGTATGCAATAGCAATTTATGAATTAGCAAAATAAACTTTATATGAAGATTGCTTATATTAAATAAGCAATCTTACATTTTAATTTTAGGAGGAATAAATGAGATATCCAAAAAATCTTAACAAAGGTGATTATATAGGAACAACAGCACCATCTGCTGGTATTATAAAACCTGTAGATCAAAAAAGATTAGACAACGTAAAAAATAATTTTGAAAAACTTGGCTATAAATATATTGAAACTCAAAATGTGAGAACAGATTTTAATGGAAAAAGTTCAAGTGGAAAGGAAAGAGCAGAGCAGCTTCTTGAATTATGGAAAAATCCAGAAGTTGGAGCAATTATTTCTGCTGCAGGCGGTGACTTTTTAAATGAAATGCTTGATCAATTAGATATAGAAGAACTAAAAAAATTACCTCCTAAATGGTTTCAAGGATATTCAAATAATACGGAATTAACAATGATTTTAAATACAGTTTGTGATACCGCATGTATTTATGGACCAACAATAAAAGACTTTGGAATGAGAAAATTACATAAAGTTTTAGAAGACTCAATTGAAATTATGACAGGAAAGAAAATAACTCAAAAAAGTTTTGAAAAACATGAATCATTAGATTGGTCAGACAGAGTAGATCCATATGAAGAGTATAAATTAGTAAATAAAACTAAATGGAAAAATTTAAATAACGAAGAAGAAATCAGCTTTACTGGTCGTTCAATCGGAGGATGCTTTGATGAAGTTATAAATCTGATAGGAACTAAATATGATCATGTAAAAGAATATATTGAAAAATATAAAAATGATGGAATAGTATGGTTTCTAGAAATATTTGAAAAATCTACACCTCAAGTTTATATAAATTTATGGCAAATGAAAAATGCAGGATATTTTGATTATTGCAAAGGAATTATTTTTGGAAGAAGCTTAATGCTCAGAGAAGATTATGAATTAACTATTGATCAAGTAATAAAGGATGCAATAGGAGATTTAAATATACCTGTAATATATGATGCAGATATAGGACATCTATCACCTCAAATGCCAATTGTTTCTGGAGCAATACTAGAAATAAAAAGTAAAAGTGGAAAAGGAAGTATAAAAAATTATATTAAATAAAAAATCGCGGACCGGTCGAAACCAGTCCGCTTGGTGCTCTTAGTGCCACATCAGTGTAAGACTCTTCAGCATTCTCATGAAACCGCTGCAGTCAGGCAGCCGGAACTCAATCTTCAGCCCGTAACTTTCAGAGACCCTAGACGTCTGATCAAAGATCTCTCCAGTCCCCATCATCAAGAGGTAGAAAATGAATGACAGAAGTCCGGACACAATTGCCAGAACAACTACCAAAATCCTTTCCTCTAATTTGACAAGAACCTTCAAGTACCTAGGACAATCCTTGATCTTGAATAAGCTCAGAACGTACAGAATGATTGTAGCCCAGATGCCAGCAAACAAAGCAAATATGGCAGCATCGATGACTAACATCAGTACACTCGCACCCCATTGGGAAGCAAAGCCCACTAACATGTCATCACTATTTACCAAATCTGCCCTATCCTGTTGCAACTGCTCAATGTCACGGTCCATCTCCTCTGCGAACTCCCACCTGTTAATGTTCAGAGCAAGCCCTCTCTGTTCTTCACAGTATTGGATATCCTGATAGATACCAATGAGCTTGACCTGAGTAACAAGGATGGTCTTAGCCACACTGAAGATCTGGACACTTAGAACGCCCATCACCACAAGAGTGATAATGGTAAGTAAGAACCTAGTGGCCCTCACCTGAGTTCTCGCCCGTGTTGCCTTTGTCCGAGTTGTTTTTGTTGCCTGTGCCATAGTTGTAACCTCCTTAATAATTATTTATACACTTTAATTATAGCATAAATACTGGGAAAAATCCATTTTGTACAAATTGTAACAAAAAAGAAATAAATGAATTAATTAAAAGGAATAAAAATGTTTGACAAAAGAATTATTTTAATAGATAATTATTATATTAAAACAGAGAATACAAAAGAAAATTCTATAGATTTACAAAGGAGGAAAATATGTATATTTTTAACAGAATTACAGTTATTCCACAATTACCAAAAGAATTAAAAAAATTATCAGAAATTGCTAATAATTTATGGTGGTCTTGGAACACAGAATTTTTAAAGATTTTTAAGATGATTGACCCAGATTTATGGGAGAGAATAGATAAAAATCCAACTAAATTCTTGAAAGCTATATGAATAGCAAAGATACTTGGTTTGCAAAGAAATATCCTAATAATAAAAAAGACCTAATAGCATATTTTTCAGCTGAGTATGGATTAGATGAAATATTACCTATTTATTCTGGAGGATTAGGTATTTTATCAGGAGATCATTTAAAATCTGCTAGTGATTTAGGAATACCACTTGTAGCTATAGGATTACTATATAAAAATGGTTATTTTACTCAAAAAATAAATGGATATGGACAACAAGAAACAGAATATAAAAATATAGATTTATACAATTTACCAATAAACCCTGTTAAAACTGAAGATGACAAGGATATGATAATTCAAATTCCTTTGTTAAATGACACTTTATATTTAAAGATTTGGAAGATTGAAGTTGGAAGAGTCAACTTATACTTAATGGATTCTGACATTGAACAAAACAATGAAGAATACAAAAATATAACATTAAAGCTTTATGGCGGAGACAAAGAAATGAGAATAAGACAAGAAATTGTCTTAGGAATGGCAGGAGTTGAATTACTAAAAGCTTTAGGACTAAAACCAACTGTATATCATATGAATGAAGGACATTCAGCATTTTTAACTTTAGAATTAATAAGAAACACAATGAAAGAAAAAGAAGTTTCTTTCGAAATTGCATCTGAAATTGTAACATCACAAACAGCATTTACAACGCATACACCTGTACCAGCAGGAAATGATATATTTGATATTGAACTAATAGATAAATATTTTGATGGAATTTGGGATGAATTTGGAATCGAAAGAGAAAGATTCTTGAAATTAGGAATGAAAGAAACTACAGAATTAGAACCTGGATTCAATATGGCAATACTTGCATTACGTATTGCTGGAAAGAAAAATGGAGTTAGTAAGTTACATGGTGCAGTTTCAAGAGAACTATTTACAGAAGTTTGGCCAGATATTGCAGCAAATGAATCGCCAATAACATATGTAACAAATGGTGTTCATACATGCTCATGGTTAGCTCCTAATTTAAAAAGTTTATATAACGAATATTTGATGCCTTATTGGCAAGATAGTATACATGATGATAATACATGGAAAAAAATAAATTCAATTCCAGATGAAAAACTATGGCAGGAACATGTTAAGAGAAAAGAAAAATTAATTGAAGTAGTTAAGAAAAATCTTACTGAAAGATATAAAAGAAGTGGATATAGTTATGAAGAAATTAATGAGATATTGTCAAAACTAAATCCAAATGCATTAACAATAGGTTTTGCAAGAAGATTTGCAACATATAAAAGAGCTACATTAATCTTTAAAGATATAGAAAGATTAACACAAATTTTAAATCAAGAAAATAAACCAGTACAATTAATATTTGCAGGAAAAGCACATCCGGCAGATACTGAAGGACAAGACTTAATTAAACAAATACATGAAATATCTTTAATGCCACAATTTAAAGGAAAAATCTTTATACTAGAAAATTATAATATAGCAATAGCAAGATACTTAATAAGTGGTGTTGATGTTTGGCTAAATAATCCAAGAAGACCAATGGAAGCATCTGGAACTTCAGGAGAAAAAGCTTCAATAAATGGAGTTGTAAATTGCAGTGTATTAGATGGATGGTGGGCTGAAGGATATGACACAACAAATGGTTGGGCTATAGGAACAGAAAATAACTACGATTCATACGAAATTCAAGATAATAATGATAGCAATAGTTTGTATAGTATTTTGGAAAACAAAATCATACCAACATACTACAAAAAGAAAGATTCAGAATATTCAAAAGAATGGCTAAAGATAATGAAAAATTCAATAATCACAACAGGAGGAAAATATAGCACATCAAGAATGTTAATTGATTATATGGATAAAATATATATGCCATTATGTAATTTGCACAATCAATACTTCAATGAACTAGACAAAGTAAATGCTTATGCAAAATGGAAAAAAGCTGCTAAAGAGAGATGGCAAGATATAGTAATTACACAAGAAAATAATGTTGATAACATTAAGATGAATGCAGGAGATATGATTGAAGTTACATGTAATGTTAAACTTCCAAACTTCGATCCAGCAAACGTATCTGTTCAAGTATATTATGGACAAATTCAAGATACAGGAATAGTTAATAATATATCAGCAACAGAAATGAAAAAAGTTGAAAATTGCAAAGAGGAAAACACATATAAATATTCAGCAAAAATAAAATTAATTACAGGTGGAAATTTTGGATATACATTTAGAGTTATGCCAAAAAATGAAATGCTTTTAGATTCAGAGAACCTAAATTTAATAAAATGGATGACAAAATAACAAAAAATATTATAGATATTAGATATTTAAAATCTGATATCTATAATATTTGCTTTTAAAAAGAGTATCCAAAACACTTGAATTATTTGCATATTGTGGTATACTTATCAAGGTGTTTTTAATTTAACATAATACAAAAAAGGAGAAATTTATATGAAAATAAACTTGAGAAAAACTAAAATTGTTGGAACAATTGGGCCTGCAAGTGAACACAGATTAAAAGAATTATTTGAAGCAGGATTAAATGTATGTAGAATTAATTACTCACACGGAAGTTATGAAGAACAAAAAGAAAAGACGGAAGAAATTATTAGATTAAGAGAAGAAATGGATTTACCAATTCCTATGATTCTTGATATGCAAGGACCTGAAATTAGAACAGGTAAATTAGGGGTTGATATTAAGGAAAAAATAAAATTAGATGATGGACAAAAATTTATATTAGCAAATGAAGATATAATTGGAGACAAAGATAAAGTTTCAGTTTCATACAAAAATTTATATCAAGATGTTAAACCAGGAGCTAAAGTTTTAATAGATGATGGTGCTATTGAATTAGTTGTTGATGAAATAGTAGACAAAGATATTCATTGTACAGTAGTTCATGGAAATATGTTAGGACATAGAAAAACAATTAATTTACCAGGAACTGCAGTACGTTTACCAGCTTTAAAAGAAAAAGATATAAATGACTTAATTGCAGCATGTGAGCATGAATATGATTATGTCGCAATGTCTTTCACTAGAGGAAAAGATGATATAGATCAAGTTAGAAAAGTTTTAGATGAACATGGTGGAAAAGACATTAAGATAATAACAAAAGTTGAAAATCTTGAAGGATTAGAACACATTGAAGAAATAGTAACATCTGCTGATGGACAGATGATTGCCCGTGGTGATATGGCTACAGAAACAGATTTTACTGAACCACCAATTATGCAAAAAAGAATAATTAGATTATCAAATAGAGAAAACAAACCAGCTATTACAGCTACACAAATGCTTGAATCAATGACACATAATCCATTACCAACAAGAGCAGAAGCTAATGATGTTGCAAATGCTATTTTTGATAGAACTAGTGCTGTAATGTTATCTGGAGAATGTGCATTAGGAGATTATCCAGTTGAATGTGTTAAAACAATGGATAAAATTGCTAGAAGAATTGAACCAACAATTAAATATTGGAAAAGATTCGAAACTAGAAGAAGTGAATATATTGTATTAAAATCTTTAGAAGATCATATTGCATACTCAGTATGTGTTATGGCTAAAACCATAGATGCAGACGCAATAGTTTGCTACACAAATACAGGAAGTTCAGCAAGAAGGTTATCAGGAATGGGTGCACAATGTCCAGTACTTGTTGTAACAGATAATAAGAGAACATATAGACAACTTGGATTAGTATGGAATGTATTTCCTGTTTATATTGAAAACAAAGGTGATATAAATAAAGTTATAGCTGATGGTATAGCTAAACATAAAAGTCTAGGCCACCTAGAAAAAGGAGACAGAATTGTAGTTGCAGGTGGATCTAAAATATTACCAGATTATCCAACAAGTAAAGCTTTTGGAGGATACCTAGAAATAGACTAATAATTATAAAGGAGGAAGTATATGGAAGAAACATATGTAGTAAGTTCAAATAGAACTTTAGCAAAAACATTTTTATGGATGTTTTTAGGATTACTAAGTACTGCAATAGTTGCAGCATATACTTATTTTAGTGGAGCATTTTTAGATATAGCTGCAGGTTATTGGGGAGCAATATTAATTGCACAAGTTGTAATTGCTCTTGTAATGGGATTTTTGCTACCTAAGTTACCAGCAGTAATAACAACATTTTTGTTTTTCGTTTATTCGATGCTGACAGGAGCTACATTTTCAGTAATTTTTGTAGCATATGAATTAACAACAATTGCATATGCATTATTTGCAACAGCAGCATTTTTTGGAATATTAGCTTTTATAGGATATACAACAAAAAAGGACTTAAGTAAATTTGGAACAGTTTGTATAGCTGCATTATTTGTAGCATTAATACTAACACTTGTTAATATTTTTATCGGAAGTCAACCATTAGACATTGCATTAGATTGGGTAATACTTTTAATATTTGCTGGATTAACAGCTTATGATATGAATAAAATTAAAACATTAAGTTCACAATTTGACATAAATGAAGAAAAGATCGCCGTTTATGGTGCTTTTCAGCTATACTTAGATTTCATTAATATGTTTTTAAGAATATTAGAAATCTTTGGAAGAAGAAGAGATTAATTAAAAAGCTAGTATTTCTACTAGCTTTTTTTATTTTTCATATATTTTAAATATCTATAATAAAAATATTATAGAACAAATGGAGAAGAAGGAATGAAAAAATTTTTATTATCTTTTAAATATGCGTTAGCAGGAATAGTTAGAACAATAATTGAAGAAAGAAATATAAAAATTCATCTACTTGCTGTAATTGTTGTAATAATAATGGGAATAATTTATAAAATATCTGGTATAGAATGGATAATTTGCTTAATTCTATTTGGATTAGTAATTTCTTCAGAACTAATAAATACTGCGATAGAAAACACAGTAGATTTAGTAACTAAAGAAAAGAAAGCGTTAGCAAGAAAAGCAAAGGATGCTGCAGCTGGTGCAGTATTAATAAATGCATTCATTTCTGTAATTGCAGCAATTATTATTTGGCTTCCTAAGATAATAAACTAAAAGGAATTGTCAAAAATTAAATTACATTATATAATTGCAAAGGGAAATAAAGGAGAGGATGATTAATAAATGAAAGAAAAATACGATATAATAGCTGTTGGAATGGGACCAGGCTCTATTTTTATGGCATATGAGTTTATTAAGAAAAACAGCGATAAAAAAATATTACTTATTGAACAGGGAAAAAGAGTTGAAAATAGAAATTGTCCAATTGAAAAATTAGGAAAGTGTGTAAAATGTAAACCATTTTGTAATATAACAAGCGGATTTTCTGGAGCAGGTGCTTTTTCCGATGGTAAACTTTCTTTATATAATCCAGATGATGATGATATACATGTTGGTGGAGAACTACATAATTATATTGGTGTTGAAAAGACAAAAGACTTAATTGATTATACAGATAAAATTTACTTGGAATTCGGAGCAGATAAGAAACTAGAAGGAACTGAATTTAGAGAAGAAGTAAGTAGAATAAAAAAGAAAGCTAAAAAAGAAGGATTAGACTTAATTGATATACCTATAAGACATTTGGGAACAGAAAAAGCACATGAATTATATGGCAAAATAGAAAAATTTCTTGAAGATAATGGAATTACACTTATGTTTGAAACAATAGTTGATGACTTAATTGTTGAAAATGGAAGAATTAAAGGTGTAAAAATAAAACCTGCTAAATCTGTAGATGATAGTAATTATAAATCAGAAGAAATTTTAGCAGATAAAGTTGTACTTGCTGTCGGAAGAAAAGGAGCAAACTGGCTAGTTGAAATGTGCGATAAACATGAAATAAAAACATCAGCTGGATCAGTAGATATTGGTATTAGATATGAATTACCAGATAGCATTATGAAAGATATAAATAAATATATGTATGAAGGAAAAATAATAGGACGTCCATGGCCATTCAATGATAAGGTAAGAACATTTTGCCAAAATCCAAGTGGATTTGTTTCATCAGAAGTGTATGATCACAATTTAACATTAGTAAATGGTCACTCATACAAAGACAGAAAAAGCAACAATACAAATTTAGCAATATTAGTATCACATAATTTTACATATCCATTTAATAAACCAATAGATTATGGTAGAAATGTTGCTAAGAATTTAAACGAACTAGGAAATGGAAATGTTGTTGTTCAAAGATTAGGAGATATTACTAGAGGAAAAAGAACTTGGCAAGAAGAACTTGAAAGAAATTCAGTTGTTCCAACATTAAAGTCAGCTGTCGCAGGCGACATTACATTTGCAATTGGATATAGAACAATGACAGACATACTTCAATTTATAAGACAAGTAGATAAAGTAGTTGAAGGATTTGCAAATCCAGATAACTTGTTATATGGACCAGAAATTAAATTTTATAGTAACAAAGTAATAATTGATGAAGATTTTGAAACTAACATTAAAGGTCTTTACTCAATTGGAGATGGCGGAGGAATGACAAGAGGATTAATGATGGCATCTTGTTCAGGAATTCAAATGGCAAGAAATATTTTAGGAATGAAATAATGAAAACATAAAATCCAGTATTTGAAAGAGAAAGACAAATTATTTTAAAAAAATACTATTAAGTTGGCTATATTTATGATAAAATATTAAAGAATTAAAAGAAAAGGAGGAATTATCAATGTCAGGACATTCAAAATGGCATAATATTGCAGCAAAAAAAGGTAAAGCAGATGCTGCAAGAGGAAAAGTATTTACAAAACTAGGTAGAGAATTATTAATAGCAGTAAAACAAGGTGGACCTGATCCTGCTGGTAATTCTAAACTTAAAGATGTAATAGCAAAATGTAAAGCAGCAAATATGCCAAATGATACAATTAATAATGCAATTAAAAAGGCATCTGGCTCAGGAGAAGGTGCAAACTATGAAGAAATTACATATGAAGGATATGGAGTATCTGGAGTTGCAGTAATAGTAAATGCATCAACAGATAATAGAAATAGAACAGCAGCTGATATAAGACACGTATTTGATAAAGCAGGAGGAAACCTAGGAACAACAGGATGCGTATCTTATATGTTTGAGAAAAAGGGTGTAATTGTAATAGAAAAAGAGTCTACAGACATGCAAGAAGATGATTTAATGTTACTTGCTATAGATGCAGGAGCAGAAGATTTTGAGGCAGATGATGAAGTTTATGAAATAACAACAACACCTGAAAACTTTTCTTCAGTAAGAGAAGAATTAGAAAATAACAATTTAACTTTTATTGAAGCTGAAGTAAGAATGGTTCCAAATACTTATGTAAAATTAGATGAAAAAGATTCAGAAAGAATGGAAAATTTCTTAGAAAAATTAGAAGATCTTGATGACGTATCTGATGTATATCATAATTGGGAAGAATAATTACTAAGGAGAATAAAAGCATATGGGCGAAGAAAAACTAAATAAATATCTTGCTAGCATTAATAAGATGATAAAAAGTGAAAATCCAAGATTTATTTCATATATAAGTAAAGAATATATGAAATATAGAACGGTGAATCCAATTATATCTGAGACAATTGAGAATATGATATTTAAACAAGTTGCAAAAAATTCTAAGTCACCATATGCTATTTTTTTGGACAATGATCAAACAATTAATTTAGAAGCTATGAGTGATATATCTAAAATTACTAATTCATCAGAATTTATTAGTCATGTACAAGAACTTAGTAAATATGATATAGATTTTCGTGATTTATCTGCAGACGATTTAATAATAGAAGGTAGCGAGATTGCTGAGGATTTAGCAAAAGACTTGGAAAATGAAGAATTAACTGAAGAAGAACTTAAGACAACTGAGGAAAAAGCAGATACAACAATTAAAAAGATGGGAATCTTAGCTTTAATTGGTGGAGCAATTGGAGGAGCAGCATCAACTGCTATTTCAAAAATAAGAAATGCATTGTCAAAAAGAAAAATAAAACAAATTGAACAAAAAACAGAAAACGGTAAAGAAAATAACATAGAATCTCAAGGATCTGAGGTAAATCATAAACCAGTTAGCAATACAATACCTTTTGATGAAATATGTCCTAGAGTTGATGTAGATGAAGCAAAAGTATTAAGAGAAATGAATTCACATAAGCAGCAAGATGCTCAAAAAAATAGAGCTACAGATACTTATGGTGATGGAGATCCTGATGGAGACGATATTGATTTATAATTTTTAGAAAACTTCTTTTTATAAAGAAGTTTTCTGATATTTATAGATAGAAAAATAAAAAGGAGTATAAGAATGGAAAAAATTAAAGTATTTGCATGTCCAACTGCAGAAGAATTTACTCAAGAAATTTGTGACTATCTAAAAATCGAACCAGGAAAGATTAACTCAATAAAATTTAAAAATGACAACAATTTCGTACAAATATTGGAAACAGTAAGAGAACAGGATGTTTATATAATTCAAACATGTATGCCACCAATAAATGAAAGGATTATGGAATTGTTAATAACAATAGATGCAGTAAAAAGAGCTTCAGCAAAAAATATTAACGTTGTACTCCCATATTTTCCTTATTCAAGATCTGATAAAAAAGATCAACCTAGAATTCCAATAACAGCAAAACTTATGGCACAAATAATCGAGGCTGCTGGAGCAACAAGAGTTATAACATGTGATCTTCATAATCCAGCAATTCAAGCATATTTTAATATAAATTGTGATAGACTAACAGGAGAGTTTGTACTTGAAAAATATTTTATGGACAAAAAGATTGATGATATGGTAATTATTGCAACAGATGCAGGAAGTGCTAAAAAAGCTTATAAATATTCAAAATTCTTCAATTGTCCTATAGCTTTAGTAGATAAAAGAAGAGATGCAAATGATGACAAAGCAAAATCTACTACTGTAATAGGTGATGTTAAAGGCAAAAATACTATTATATTTGATGATGAGATTAGTACAGGTGGAACATTAATGGAAACTGTAAATATATTAGATAAATTTGGTGCAAAAAATATATATGCAGCTGCTACACACGGAATATTAGTAGGAGATGCAATTGAAAGAATAAAAAATTCACCAATAAAAGAACTAGTTGTTACTAACACTGTTCCAGTTCCTGAAGAAAAAAGGATAGATAAAATAAAAGTATTATCAATTGCTCCAACATTTGCTGAAGCAATAAAAAGAATAAATGAAGAAAGAGCTGTTGGAGAAATCTTTACTATAGATTTCTTTGAAAATAATTAAAATAGGAGGTAATTATTATGAGAAAAAATATTAAAACTACAGAAGCAATATTTCCAATGCCAGTATTGATGATTGCAACATATAATGAAGACGGAAGTATTGATGTAATGAATGCTGCATGGGGAATGATGGAAGATAGAAGCCATGTAATGCTAAATTTAACAGAAACACATAAAACAGTAAAGAATATTAAAGAAAGAAAAGCTTTTACAGTAAGCATAGCTGATGCCAAACATGTAAAAGAGGCAGATTACTTTGGTGTTGTATCAGGCAATAATACACCAAATAAATTTGAAAATACAGGATTAACTGCTACAAAATCAGAAAATGTAGATGCGCCAATAATAAACGAATTTCCAATTTGTATGGAATGTGAGTTTGTTGAGTATCAAGATGCTGAATATGGTGGTGGAGTAGTAGGAAAAATAGTTAATGTATCTGCTGATGAAAAAGTAATGAATGGCGAAAATATTGATATATCATTAGTTGATGCAATCAGCTTTGATCCATACACACACGGATATTATAGAGTGAATGAAAGAGTAGGAAACGCTTTTAAAGATGGATTAGAACTAAAAAAATAATTTTAGTTTGAAGTATAAAATCTCCTTTATATTAAAAAATAATATAAAGGAGGTTTTTTTATGAATTTTAGAACCGATTTAGCAATAGAAAGAAGAGATCTTTTTAAAAAAGCAAATAATATTGAAGATGAAATTCCTGGAATTGAAAGCCAAGAAAAAAGCATATCAAATTCTATAAAAGTATTTAAAGTAAAAGTTACAAATGATGAAGGTGAAAGAGCAATATCAAAACCAAAAGGAAATTATGTGACTATAGATGTGAAAAAAATGAAAAATATCCAAGATGAAGAAAAAGAAAAGATAGCTTTTGCTATATCTAACGAATTACAAGAGCTAATTAAAAATTTAATTAAACCTGAAGATCAAATATTAGTAGTAGGATTAGGAAATTTATACTCGACTCCAGATTCATTAGGACCTAAAGTAGTACAAAACATAGATATTACAAGACATATATTTAAGTATTTACCTCAATATGTGAGAGAAGGAGATAGAGAAGTTTCTGCAATATCTCCAGGAGTATTAGGCACTACTGGAATAGAAACACAAGAGATATTAAAAGGAATTGTAGAAAATATAAAACCCAAATTAATAATTGCAATTGACAGTTTAGCTTCAAAAAGCATTGATAGGATAAGTAGTTCAGTTCAGATTTCTGATACAGGTATTATTCCTGGTGGCGGAGTTGGAAATAAAAGAAGAGAACTTTCAAAAGATACATTAGGTGTACCTGTTATTGCAATTGGAATTCCAACTGTAGTTGATATGGCTACAATAACAAATGATTGCTTAGATCTTTTTATTGGAAAATTACAAGAAGAAGCAAAATCAAATGATTATTTAAATGAATTAAAAGAAGAAAATAATTATGAAGAAATAAAAGATGCAATAAATCCAAAAGATTTTAATTTAATAGTTACACCAAAAGAAATAGATGAATTAATAATAAATATGACAGATGTTGTTGCTATGGGAATAAACAAAAGTTTGTAAATAAAACATAATGTCTTTATTTTTCAATAATTTTATGATATAATCTCCACATAAGTGAAAAGGATGTGAGAAATAAGAATGAAGGAAACAGTTAGAATTTTATGTTATGGAGATTCAAATACATGGGGTTATATACCAGGTAGTGATCATCAAAGATACTCAAAATCTGAAAGATGGCCAGGAGCACTAGCAGAAATGTTAAATGATGATAGATTTGAAATTATAGAAGAAGGCCTTAATGGAAGAACATTAATTTCTGAAGAAAAGAGAAGTGACTTCGAGGGAAAGAATGGAGCTAATTATTTAATACCTTGTTTAGATTCTCATGACCCACTTGATTTAGTCATAATAATGTTAGGAACAAATGAATTAAAAACAGAATTTTATAGAAATCCTAAAGAGATTGGTGAAATTTTTGAAGAATACTTTGTTAAAAAAATTATAAATAAAAAATCACAATTTAGAGGAACATGTCCTAAACTAATGATTTTAACACCACCTGTAATTACAAAGGAAAATCCTAAATTTATTGGTGGAGTTGAAAAATCAGAAAAACTTAATGAGATTTATAAAGATATAGCAATGAGAAATAATTGTTACTTTGTTGGAAACGAAGAATGGAAAACAGGAGAAGATGGTATTCACTTATCTAGAGACAGTCATAGAGTTATTGCAAGTATCTTATCTAGAAAAATTAAAGAAATGTATAAAGAAATGTATTAAAAAAGTCACATATTTATATGTGACTTTTTTATATTATAGGAAAGTTCTCCGAATTTCCTATAATATAAAGGCTTCGCCAAATTTGCACACAAATTTTTTAACAAAAATTTGGCGCTTAGAACAAAGACGCGGACAATTC
>CANQPZ010000026.1 GCA_947625895.1 uncultured Clostridia bacterium
TAGGAAAGTTCTCCGAATTTCCTATAATATAAAGGCTTCGCCAAATTTGTACACAAATTTTTTAACAAAAATTTGGCGCTTAGAACAAAGACGCGGACAATTTAGAATATTTTTTTCTTTTGCAGACTACATATTGTCCGCTTTTGTTCTATATAATAACTAATAACTATTATAGAAAAAGACACATAAAATAAAAAAGGGGAGCTATTTTATGGATTATGAATTACTAACAAATGGAAAAGTCCAAATAGGAGATGAAGCTTCTAATTTTAAGACTAATTCTTCTATGGGAGAAATATCACTTTCTAAAAATAATGAGTGGCATGTTTTATTTTCATATAAAGAAGATTTTTATCCAATTGCAACATCAGAATTTATAAATATACAAAAAAATATAAAAGATTTCGAAATGCTAAATGCAAAAATAATTGCAATGAGTACAGGAAATTTATTGTCGCATATGGCTTGAAGATATACATAGAAATACTGGAATAAAAATTACATTTCCATTAATTGAAGATCCAATTGGAGAAATTTGTCGAAAATTTGGAATGGTATCAAAAATAAATGGGGAGAATATGGTTATGAGTAATATTGTTTTGATTGACGATTTAAACATAATAAGAGTTATTTTACAATATTCTCCGAATATAGAGAGAAATATATATGAAATTTTAAGAATAATTAGATTGTCAAAATAAAACTGAATAAAAATTGTTGAAAAATAACAATCTTTTGATATATAATAAAAAGCATAGTAAGAAATTATATAAAAAGAGGTAATTTTTTATGGAAGAAAAAGAAGAAAAAATACTTACGAAAAAGGAATTGAAACAAAAAATATTATCACAAAAACTAGAAGAAAAACAAAGAAAATTTCAAGAAAAAGCTGAAATAAAAGCTGAAAAAGAAAGAAGAAAAAATTCTTTTGGAAGAAAAGTTAGAAACTTTTTCTTAACAATAATATTTGTAATAATATTATTACTTGTTGGTTTTTATTTTGGTAAACAATTTTTAACAAATAAAGAAAAAGAATTATCAAATCAAAAAATGGAACAAATTTATCAACAAGCTTTAAGTTTTCTTGAAAATAAAGATTATGAAAGTGCAATAGAATTATTGCAATCAATAACACAAGATTTTAGTAATTATTCTGAAGTTGCAAAAAAATTAAAAGAAGTTGAGCAATTATATTTGAATGATTACTTAGTTAGTGCTGATGAATATTTGAAGAATAAAAATTATGATAAAGCATTAGAAGTTATTTCTAAAATACAATCAAGTTTACAAAAAGTAGATAGTGTTATATCTAAAAAATCTGAAATTCATATAGCTAAACTAAAAGATGAAATTTCTAAAATAGAAGGAAATGAAAAGAATAAAGATATTTTAGTATATTTGGAAAACTATAATACAGAGGGCTTGACTGAACTTGAGGATCAAATAGATGAACTAAGAGAACAATATAAGAACGAGTTTATTCTTGAAGCAAGAGAATTATTAAATAAGAATTTTGGAGCTGCGAAAAAACAAATAGATGAAGTAGCAAAATTATTACCAGACGACAAAGACATAAAAGAATTAGTTAATGAAGTTTCAAAAGTAAAAACAGTTAACTTGTTAAGTTTAGAAGAAATTTCTAGAACTAGATTATATTCATCTGAAAACTCATCAATAAAGGATGTTGATGGAAATCAATATAATGGATATATTAAATCTTTTATGACTGGAAATACTGGAACTGTAAATTATGTTTTAGATAAAAAATATTCTTCATTCTATGGAAAAATATGCATAGCAGAAGATCAAGAAAAAGGTACTATTGTTGGAGAACCTAAAGTTAATATTTATAATGGTGAACAATTAATTTACTCTTCAAATGTATTAAACTATGATACTAAATGCATTGATTTTGCTGTTGACGTTTCTGATGTTGACGAATTAAAAATAGAAATTGTTACTAATAATACATTAGATATATTTATAGCAGAGCCAACACTAATAGAAAAATAAAATAGATACTTTATAATAAAAGGGTAAAGCTTAGCTTTACCCTTTTGTATAGTATGAACAGAAGAAAATTTAAGATTTTTTTAAGAATGCAATAATATAATCAAGCTATATTTTAATGAGAAAAATAGAAAGGATTGTCTTAATGAAAGTTTTAATTGTGGAAGATGATAAAATTCTTTCAGATACTGTTAAACAATGCATTGAAAATGATTATTCTGTAGAGCAAGCGTTTGATGGATATGAAGGATATATGTTTGCTAAAGAAAATATTTATGATGTCATCATTTTAGATTTAATGATGCCTGAAATGAATGGATATGAACTCTTAACAAAATTGCGTTCCCAAAATATTTTAACACCTGTTCTTATTTTGACAGCTAAAGATTCTACAGAAGATAAAGTAAAAGGACTAACAATTGGAGCAGATGATTATCTTGTTAAACCTTTTGAAAGAGAAGAATTACTTGCAAGACTTGAAGCTTTAATTCGAAGAAATAATGGATTTTTTGTTAGTGATACAATAGATTTTAAGGATTTAAAATTGAATTTAAAAAATAGAAAAGCCTTTATAGGCGATAAGGAAATATTATTACAAGGAAAACAATTTGATCTATTAGAATATTTAATTCGTTCTAAAAATACAATTATTACAAAGGAACAAATCTTTGACAAAATATGGGGATTTGATTCTGATACATCAACAAATGTTATAGAAGTGTATGCAAGTGGACTAAGAAAAGAGTTAAAAAAGTATGGATATGATAAATATTTAAAAACTTTAAGAGGAGTAGGATATATATTATCTGATTAGAAATAATGAAAGAACAAAAAGCAATAAAAAATGAATTATTAAAAAATTTGTTGTTTAATTTAATATTATTTATAATTGTTTTCAGCGCATTTAGTATGTTTATATGGCTACAAGTATTTTCATATTTATATGACTCATCTGATAAAGAGTTATATCAGTTTAAAAAACAGCTTGAAGATTTTGAAAAATATAATACTACTGTAAATATTCCTGAATTTTTAGAAGATAGAAATGTTGAAACAGATGATAAATTAACAGAAGAATTTCAAATAAGTATAGAAAGAATTAATAATCCTAGAATTGTAACAATATTAAGAAATCATGATGGAAAAGTACTTGCTACATCTTCGAAAGTTAAAGCTTTTGCTGAATACTTAGAGGAAAGCAAAATTGATAAAAGTAATGATGAAATTTATGAAATTTCTATTAATTCGAAATATTACTATAGAGGAATAACATGTAAGTTAACTTCACCAGAAAATGAAGATTATTATGTTGATATTCTTGTAAATATTAATTCTGAAAAAGCCATGATAAGTAATTTCACAAAGGCATTAATTATAGGAACTATAGCGGTTATTATAATTTCATTCTTTATTAGTATTTATTTGTCTAGAAAATCAATTAATCCAATAGTTAAGGCATATAAAAAGCAAACTGAATTTGTTCAAAATGCTTCACATGAACTAAGAACACCACTTACAATAATTCAGGCTAAACAGGAAATGCTTTTACAAAGTCCAGATAGCACAATCATTGATAAATCGGAAGATATTGCTCTTACTTTAAATGAAACTAGAAGACTATCTAAAATGGTTTCTGAATTAATGGATTTAGCTCGTGCAGACAATGATAAAACTATAATAGATAAATCAAAAACAGACCTTAATGATTTAATAAGGGAAGTCATGGCACCTTTTGAAGAAATCGCAGAAATGCAGAATAAAACTATGGAAAGTGAATTGTCTTGTAACAAAGAAATATATGCAGATAAAAATAAATTAAAACAACTTTTAGTTATTCTTTTAGATAATGCAGTAAAATATACTGAAAAGGGAGATTCTATAAAAGTTATAGCTAATAATCAAAATGATAAATTTACAATAAACGTGATAGATACCGGTATTGGAATAAGTGATGAATCTTTAAAACATGTATTTGAAAGATTCTATCGTGAAGATAAAGCTCGTTCAAGAGAAAAAGGTGGAAGTGGTTTAGGATTAGCCATTGCACATACTATAGTTAGCGTTCATGGAGGAACAATAAAAATAAATCATAATAAACCAAAGGGAACAATTGTAACTATTAAATTTTAACAATTTTAATATAGATTTTAGTTTTGACTTTGTTGACTTTTGACTTGTATACAAATATAATATTTAAGTGATAAATTATCTTGTTTCAAAGAGGGATAGGTACCAATATGGCAAATCAGATTATAGATCAAGGCAATTCAAAAGATAAAAATAACGAAATAATCGAAAAAAATAATATTATAGAACAACCTCAAACAAAAAATAATAAAAAGAAATCAAAAAGTGAAAAGCAAGAGAATAATATAAATACAGTACAAGAAAATATTAAACAAAACAATGAGGTTAAAAACAATAATATTGAAGAAAAACAAAAAAATGAAAATTTATCTTCAAATACATCTATTGATAATGTTGCTAGTAATCAAAATAAGCTAGTTGTAGCAGATGCAAATAAAAGTGTACAAAGTTTTCCGCCCAAAAAAGGCTTTAAAATTAAGATGAACTTAGCAACAATTTTATGCTTAATATTTTTCATTTTTATTTTAGGTACAATGACAACTTTTGCTATCATAAATGAAAATGATGTTAAAATCAAAAAAGGAATTTCGATAGAAGGAATAGATGTTTCAGAATTAACAAAAGATGAAGCAAAGACAAAAATTCAAGAAGAATTTTTAAATAATCTAGATAAAATTATATATTTTCAATACGCTGAAAATCAGTACTCAATAGACTTTGAACAAATAAATGTAGAGTTTTTGCTAGATGAAGCTGTGGAAAATGCATATAACATTGGTAGGTCAGGTTCTATTATTTCTAAGAATGTTAAAGTATTAACTTTGCCTAAACATCCAGAAAATATTAGTATTGGAGTATCATATGATGAAGTCGCATTAGAGGCTTGTATTTTAGATATTTCATCTAAATTACCAGAACAAGTAGAGCAACCTAGTTATTATATTGAAGATGGAAAACTAATTATAACTTCAGGAAAAATTGGTAAAGCGGCTGATGTTGATAAAACTAAAGAAATTGTGGATACAGCACTAAATAACAAAAATTATAAAGATGCTTTATATGATATACCTACATATGATAAATATCCTTCAGCAATTAACTTAGAAGAGATTCATTCAAGTGTTTATAGAGAAGTGAAAGATGCTTATTTCACAACAGAACCAAGAATGGTTTATCCAGAAGAAATAGGTGTTGATTTTGCAGATAGTATTGAAGCTGTTCAAGCTCAAATTGATGCTGAACAAAAATCAGAATATGAAGTTGCTTTAAAATATACTGCACCTGCTGTTACAGTTAATGATTTAGGAATGGAAGCTTTTCCAGATGAACTTGGAAGCTTTTCAACTGCCTATGTTAATAATAAAAATAGAACTACTAATTTAAAATTAGCATCAGATAAAATCAATGGAAAAGTTATAATGCCAGGTGAAACATTTTCATACAATTCAATAGTTGGAGAAAGAACAATTGCAGCTGGATATAAAGAAGCTCCAATCTATGTAAACGGTAGAGTTGAAGATGGACTTGGTGGTGGAATTTGCCAAGTTACAACTACATTATATAATGCTGTATTATTTGCAAATTTAGAAATCGTTGAACGTAGTAATCACATGTTTCTTACTTCTTATGCAGGAGGAGGAAGAGATGCTACTGTTGCATATGGTTCAATAGATTTTAAATTCAAAAACAATAGAGATTATCCAATTAGAGTAGTTTCATCTGTTGGAAATGGATATTGTACAATTTCGATTTATGGACTACGTACAGAGGATGATTATGAAGTAAAAATAACAACTCAAAAAGTTGGTGCAAGAACATATAAAGCATATAAAAATTTATATAAAGATGGGGCATTAGTTGGAACTGAGTTACTTTCAACTGATACTTATAGCAAACACTAATATTTTATAAAACTTTTTGGAGTGATTGATGAGAATTAGAAGAAGAAAATGGGCAAAACGAGAACTAGAAGAAGCATTATTTTATATAGATAATCCAAATGAGTATAAAAATAAATGGAAGGAGCTTTTTAAGGATAAGGACAAGCCAATTTATTTAGAGATTGGCTGCGGAAAAGGAAACTTCATTAGTAATTTAGCTTCATCCCATTTAGAAAATAATTATATTGCAGCAGATATGATTGAGGCAATGTTAGGCTTATCTAAAAGAAATATTGAAAAAGTATATAGTGAAAAAAACCTAAATATTGATAACTTATATTTAATAAGAATGAATGCAGAAAGAATTTTAGATGTATTTTCACCAGATGATGTTATAGATAGGATATATATCAATTTTTGTAATCCATGGCCTAGAGGAAAACATAAAAAGAGAAGACTTACTCATATACGTCAGTTAGAAAATTATAAAACCTTTTTGAATAAAGAAAAAGGAGAAATATTATTTAAGACAGATAATGATGAACTTTTTAATGAAAGTATTGAATATTTTGAAAATACAGGATTTGAAATAATTAAAAAGACATATGATCTGCACAATGAAATGATTTTTGAAGATGATATTAGAACAGAGCATGAAAATATGTTTTCTGAAGAAGGAATAAAAATAAAAGCTTTAATAGCTAAATTAAAATAGTTTTTAGATTTTAATATAACATATTGTTATATTATTAAACTTATATATTGCACTTAGTATGCAGATGATAAATTAAAAGGAGGAAAAAAAGTGATTGAGGTACAGAACGTAACGAAAAAATATGGTGATTTTGTAGCTGTAGACAACATAAGCTTTTCTATTAAGAAAGGTGAAGTTGTTGGCTTCTTAGGTCCTAATGGCGCTGGAAAATCAACAACTATGAATATGATTACAGGTTACATTGAACCAACATCAGGAACAATTTTGGTTGATGATTATGATATTAATCTAAAACCTAAACAAGCAAAAAAACAAATTGGTTATATGCCTGAAAATGTTCCATTATATCCTGAATTGACTGTAAAAGAATTTATTTCTTATATGGCTGATCTAAAACTTGTTCAAAGAAAAGACAAGAAAGAAGAAATAGAGAAGGTTATAAAAGTCACAGGTTTAAAAGAGGTAAAAGATAAAATAATAAAAAATTTATCTAGAGGATATAGACAAAGAGTTAGTTTAGCAGGAGCCTTAGTTGGAAATCCTCCTATATTAATACTTGACGAACCTACAGTTGGTTTAGATCCAAAGCAAGTTACAGAAATAAGAAATTTGATTAAATCTTTAGGAAAAGAACATACAATTCTTGTTAGTTCACATATATTATCTGAGATAAGCCAAATGTGTAATAAAATTATCATCATAGATAATGGTAAGATTTTAAGAATTGATTCAACAGAAGAAATAGAAAAAACTACATCAGATTCTTCTGAGGTTATTGTTACTGTTGAAGATGAAAAAAATAAATTTAAGAATATTAAAAAATCAATTTCTGAAATTGATAAAATAGATATGATTGAGGAAAAGGAAAATGAAAAAGTATATTCTGTAAAATATTCTGGAAATGATGATATTAGAAAGATATTATTTAAAGAATGTGCAAAACAGGATATTACAATTGTAGAAATGAAAAAGAAAGAAAACTCACTAGAAGAAGCATTCTTGAAAATTACTGAAAAAGGAGGCAAAAAATAATGTTCGCAGTTATTAAGAAAGAATTAAAAAGTTATTTTTGTACACCAATTGGTTATATATTTGTTGCATTGTTCTTAATCGTTGTTAGCTTTATATTTTATGTTTATACATTTGCCCAACAATCACTTAGATTCGAATACATAGTTTGGGATAGCACAACAGTATTATCTTTTATAATACCTGTACTTACAATGAGAATGTTTGCTGAAGAAAAGAAAAATGGAACAGATCAACTATTATTGACCTCTCCAAGAAGTATTATAAAAATAGTACTTGGAAAATTCTTTGCAGCAACTATAGTTGTTATAATTTCACTTTTATTCTTATTTATTTATTATGGAATATTAAGATACTTTGGTGATGTTAGTATAATTGAACCATTAGTAGCAATGATAGGATTCATATTCTTAGCTATGGCATATATCTCTTTTGGTATGTTTGCATCATCACTAACTGAAAATCAAGTTATAGCAGCTGTTGTTTCAATTGGATTCTTTATAATAGTATCATTCTTAGAAAGTTATCAAGGAATTATAGGAATGTTTTCTTTAGTAGAGATGTACCAAAAATTCCCTCAAGGAATAATATCATTAAAAGAAGTTGTAGGATATATTTCATTTATTCTATTATTTGTACTTCTTACTATTATTGTTCTTCAAAGAAGAAAATCAGTAAAATAATAGTTTATTAAATTTGAGGAAAGAAGGTAAAATAATGGATAAGAAAGAAATTAAAAAAGAAAAACAATCTAAAAAGATTTTGAAAAAAATGAAATCTGAAAAAGAAAAAAATGAAAAGAAAAGTTTAAGTTTTAAAGAAAAAATAGATAGCTTTTTTAGAAAAATAAAAGAATTTTGTATTAAAGACACAAGCAGAACTATTATATTAGTTGTTATTTTATTTGCTGTATATGTAATAGTTAATGCATGTGTTCAAAGAGCTAACTTAGCTCAAATAGATTTAACTAAAGGAAAATTATATACTTTGACTGATCAATCTAAAAATATAGCTAGAAGTATCGACTGTGATATTAAATTATATTTATGGGACTGGAACTTAGTTGGAACAGATACTGTTGAAGATTTATTAGCTCAATATAATCGTGAAAATAATAAGATTACTTACCAACATCTTTCTTCAACTAATTTAGATGATGTTGATAAGATTCAAAACTTTGGTTTAGAGGAAGGATATCCTTGTATAGTTGGAGAAAACACAACTACTGGAAAAACTTCAGTTGTATATGCAACAGACTTATATACATATGATGCAAGTTATAATATGGTTGATATAACAGAACAAAAATTAACAAACGCTATATATAATTTAAATACTAATGAAGTAACAAAAGTATATTTCTTAGGTGGAAATCGTGCAAACTTTACAACAGAAAAAGGACTTGCACAACTAGCTGCATATTTAGATACAGAATATTATGAAGTTGATACTATAGATCCAATTGCAGATCCAACAATACCTGAAGATTGTGATGTTTTAGCAATTATAGGTATAGCATCAGACTTAACAGATACAGAAACAAATAATATATGTCAATACATTGAAAATGGTGGAGACATAATTATTGCTAAAGATGTTAATTATTTACTTAATAATGGAGAATTTCCTAATTTCCAAAGAGTTTTAGATGAGTATGCTATATCAATACCAAATAGAATTGTTGGAGAAAATTCAAGCAATGCTGTTGCTGAACTTGCAAATACAGAATTTAATGGTTTAGTTATACAAGCAAACGTAGCTTCAGACAATGAAATTACTAGAATTCTTTACAATAATAATTATAAACCAATTCTATTTATGACAGGATTAATTGAATTAGACACAGATAAGATGATAGAGAAAAGAGTTAATGCAACACCAATCTTAAAAACTTCTACATCAGCTGTTTTGTTTAACTGTGATGATGAAACTTATATAGAAAATTCTGAAAAAATTTCTTATACTACAGGTGCAATGCTTCAAAAAACTGTTGAATCAGGAGATGAGTCTAGAGCAGTTGTATTTGCATCATCTATGTCTTTCTCTGATAATCAAATCTTAAATTATCCAATGATAGATTATACAGCAGATTTAATTCTAAATTCTTTTGATTTTGCTGCTAATAAAGGAGAATTATATTCAATTAGAAAAACTACAACAACTACTACATACACAGCTACAGAGAAACAAGATACTATGGTTAAGACAATAATTTATGCTGTTCCAATTGCTATAATCTTAGTAGGTGTTTTGGTATGGATTAGAAGAAGAAGAATGAAATAAAAAATTTAAAAATATAGTAACAAAAAACAAGGCAAAATTGATAACAGAAATAAAATTTATTTCTGTTATCTTTTGCACAAGGGAGAAAAAATGAAAATAAAAAAATCAACAATTGTTTTTCTAATTATACTTGTAGCATATACAGTTTTATCTTTTTATAAATTAGGTAGCATGAAAAATCCACAAACATATTTTAATTTAAAAGATACAGAACAATTAATTTATGTTTTACCAGATAACACTATTCCTTCTAGAATGATGTTTTATTCTGGAAATGATTTACCTTATATTTCAATATTTTTAACAAATGATATTAATGATCTTAATAGTTATAAATATGATTCATCATATGATTCTGTATATGTATTTGCATGGCATGATGTTTCTTTTAATTATGAAAAAGAGCCATATAAATATGTTGTACTTCAATCATATTGGGACACAACAACATTAGGAGAGTTAAAAATATATGATCAAAATGATAATGAAATAAAATTAGAACCATTGCATGAGAATGAAAAAGTATTATTAGATGAACAAGATACAGTTCCTGAAGAATTTTCTTATTACAATAGTTCATATTTTGATGAAGTTTATTTCCCAAGAGCTGCATATGAAATAATGAATGATTTACCAATTTACGAGAGTGTTCATCCACCTCTAGGAAAATTAATAATTTCAATTCCTATAAGTATTTTGGGAGTAACACCTTTTGCATATAGATTAATGGGAAATATTGCTGGAATCTTAATGCTAGTTGTAATTTATGCTATAGCAAAAGAATTGTTTAAAAAAGAATCATTTGCGCTTTTTGCAATGGCAATTATGGCATTAGATGGAATGCATTTTGTTCAGACAAGAATAGGAACTGTTGATACATTTCTAGTATTATTTTTAATGACTTCGTTCTTGTTCTTTATAAAATATATAAAAATACCTAAAGAAGCAGAAATGAAGAAAAAAGTCATTCCTCTGCTATTGTCGGGAACTTTCTGGGGAATGGCAATGTCAACAAAATGGACAGCAGCTTTTGTTGGACTTGGTATGGGAATAATCTATTTAGTAGACTATTGTTTAAAATATAAAAAATGTAATATTAAATTATTACTATTTTCAGTACTTTCATTTGTGATTATACCTATAGTAATTTATATTTTGTCATATATACCTGTTATGCTTAATCCAAATGAAGGAATCTATGATGTAAAGTCATTTCTTGAATATCAGAATGGAATTTACCAGTATCATTCACAATTAACAGAAGGACACCCATTTTCTAGTCCATGGTATACATGGCCTTATATAGGAAAACCATTATGGTTCTATTGTTCTAATTTTGAAAATGGAACATATGGAACTATAGCATGTATGGGAAATCCTGCTATCTGGTGGCTATCAATTGCAACTGCTGTTGCCACGTTAATTTATTCTGCATTTAAAAAGAATAAAGAAGGGGCAATGCTTGTAGTAATGATACTAGCAACATGGTTACCATATTTCTTTATTGGTAGAGTAATGTTTATTTATCATTACTTTATAACACTTCCATTTATGATGCTTTCAATTGTATTTATTGTAAGTAGGTTAGTAGAATGGAAAAAACAATTTAAATATATTATTCCAATTTTGTGTATGATTTTCTTAGGATTCTTTATATATTTTTACCCTGTTTATTCAGGAATGCCTGTAAGTCATGATTATATAGAACAAACTAAATGGTTTGACGAATGGATATATTAAAAATAACTAGACTTTTTAAAATCAATATGATATATTAAGTTTACTTTGAGAAAGGTATAGGAGGTAAGTATTTATGGAATTAAAAGGTTCAAAAACAGAAAAAAATTTAATGGAGGCTTTTGCTGGAGAATCTCAAGCAAGAAACAAATATACATATTTTGCCAGTAAAGCAAAAAAAGAGGGATATGAGCAAATTGCAGCAATATTCCAAGAAACAGCTGATAATGAAAAAGAACATGCTAAAATTTGGTTTAAATTATTACAAGGTGGAGATATACCAACAACTACTGATAATTTAAAAGCTGCAGCTGAAGGTGAAAACTTTGAATGGACAGATATGTATGACAGAATGGCTAAAGAAGCTAAAGAAGAAGGATTTGACAAGATTGCTTATTTATTTGAAGCTGTTGGAAAAATAGAAAAAGAACATGAAGAAAGATATAAAAAATTATTAGAAAACGTTGAAGATGGTTTAGTATTTAGTAGAGATGGAGACAGAATTTGGAAATGTAGAAATTGTGGACATATTGTTATTGGAAAACAAGCTCCAGAAGTATGCCCAGTTTGCAATCATCCAAAAGCATATTTTGAGATCAAAGCAGAGAACTATTAAAACCATAATTTAAAAATATAATTTAAAGATAGGTATGAAAATACCTATCTTTTTTGTTATTAAAAAGAAAAAACAATTATAAAATATAGTTACTAAAATTTACATAAAACCATATAATGTATTAAGAAAAATCATTAAATGCTTAAATTGTTTGAAGAATATTTACAAAAATTTAATAAATTAACTATTAAACATCATATTAGAAGGAGGTTATTTTTTTGACTTTAAAAGGAAAAAATATTGGATATGTATTTACTGGATCTTTTTGTACTTTTAGAAAAAGTATTGAACAATTAAAGAAAATTGTAAAATTAGATGCAAATGTCTTACCAATTATGTCATATAATGCATACAATTTAGATACTAAATTTGGCAAAGCAGACGATTTTATAAAAGAAATAGAAGATATAACTAATAATAAAATTATTCATACAATTCAAGATGCTGAACCAATTGGACCTAAAAAAATGACAGATATAATGATAATAGCACCAGCAACTGGAAATACGATGGCTAAACTTGCAAATGATATTATTGATACTCCAGCAACAATGGCTGCAAAGTCTCATTTAAGAAATTTAAATCCTCTTGTAATAGCACCTTCTACTAATAATGCATTAAGTGGAAACGCAATAAATATAGGAAAATTACTTAACACTAAAAACTATTATTTTGTACCATTTAAGCAGGATAATCCAATTAGTAAACCTAACTCAGCTGTTTTTGATCCTGAATTTATAATTCCAACTTTAGAATATGCTTTGGAAGGAAAACAAATTCAACCAATATTAATTCAAATATAAGCTTAAAATTGCCTATTACTTGAGAAATATGGCATTGTGTGATATAATTTTTGCAATTGATTTTCGAAAATATCTATAAATATCCGGCAATTGTATGATCCAATGTAATGTTTTAATAAGCGTTATACTCATGCTAGTTATGCTAGATATAAGAAAATCAAGAGTAACTATCAACCTTTTATCAAAACGAGAAGGAGGGACTTAGATGAACAACAAAATCCATGTTAAGATGGTTGGGCTAAAACCTGATAACTTAACAAAGTTGTTCCAAAGTTTTTTTACCGACGAATTCAATCCTACAAACCGGTTAGATTTTCAGAATCTTGATTTGGTTTTGGATTTAAATGTTGGTGAGAAACCACCCGAAGGTCTGATAAAGGTCATCTGCGGTCTACCGGATTGCATTGAAGAACTTTATTATCATCCTTTGGACGAAACGGAACAAAAACCAAAAGAAACAATCTTGCACGAACTTGAAATGAAAATCGGTGAAACTGAAAGTGTATCTGTTGATGATAAGCAGACAGAAGAGCCTGATACAAGCATGCAAGAAAATCCGGAGCCGAACAAAGATGACACTGGCAAATCAGAATCCCCGAATTCAGATGAGAATGTAGAACAAGAAACTGATTTAGGGGAGATGGCTGAACAATCGTCCACAACTGAAAATGAAAAAAGCGGTAAGAGGCGTAGAAGAAAGAAAACTGAGTCAAAAGAAGGATTACTTCCTTTGTCTGCAGTTGATGAACTTCTGGAAAAATCAGGGGATCGTAAAGATTTTGTAAATCGCTTTTCTGAAATGTTGAAAGTTCCATCAAAAAGAGTAGAACAATTTGAAGTTCTTTTTGATGCTACTTCTGACGAAGATACTAGTTGGAAAGTGATTTATGACAGGATCCAAGCAAAAGGTTTTAAGTTTTCGATTTCTGATCAGCAAATTTATAGCAGATTAATAGCAAATGTATTTGAAGACAAAATTTTAAAGGTTCTTCAATATGCTAATGCAAAATCGGCTGAAAAATCTAGCGGTCCCGAAGTTGAGGAAGACAAACCTGAGCAAGGCACAAATGATGTTGCTGCACCTGTAAGCACTTCAAATGAGAGCGATTTTGATAGTGATGATTATGGTGGCGAAGAGCCAGATGAATCTGAACTTTATAGCAGCCCAGACGAGGCTACTGGCGATGAAGAAAAGGAAAAAGATATTATTTCCGCTTCTATGATTTTTTCAAACTTATCAAACCTCTCAAGCTTGCCTGAAGTCTCAAAAGCAAAGGTAAGGGATCTCGAACTCAGAATTCTCAATATTGACAAAGAGCTTCCAATCAAAAAAAGAATTGAAAATGTACTTAAAATGATGTTGGATAACCCAGAGTATAATGAATCTCGAATTCAAGAACTCACAGATTATTTTGCAGAAATTTTTAGCAAGCGTGAAATTTCTTTTGAACTGGAGCAAACGGTCGATTCTAGCTTTAAAGTAAAAATGAAGATCAGAAAAGCAATTTCTGTGTTTTGTAAACAGTACTACAATACTGATACAACAGAGGTAGAGAGCTTTTTGGAAAATCTGAGATTTGCTTTGTTAACTGATGACGAGAGAGAAGAATTTGTTTAAAAAAGTTGTTACTCTGAGAAATACTGCATAGGATTAAAACCCTGTGCAGTATTTTATTTAAATAAATTGCTTGAAAAATGAGCAAAACCGTGATATATAATAGAAAAAACAATTTAGGTGATTTTTAAATGATAGATGTAAAATTAAAAAATGACATAATCGATTTAGTAGATTATGGAGTGGATGTTGAACTTATAGCTGAAGAATTAAAAGTTTCTACTTCTGAAGTAAAAGCATTTGTTAAAAAGTATAGAAATGAACCCGCTTCTAAAAATAGAAAAACAAGTAATAAGGCAAAAACTGATGAAAGCAAATTAGACATTATGAGAAGAAAGTATAGTGAGGCATTAAATGCTAAAAGTTTAACAGAAATTAGGCCAGAACCTCGTATACTTACCACTGAAAATAAAAGATATTTAGATGATACTGTAGAGAGATTTCATGAGATTTCTCAGGAACTTCATGATTTATCAGATCAAGAAAAATATAATAGATTTAAAGAAGTATACAAAGCTATTGAAAAAATTAAAGATTTACCTATGACTGTTCAGCAAGCACAAGATATATTAGAGTTGTTGGACTTGTTTAAAACTGAATGCCCAAGTATATTAAAATATGAAAATCCTAGAATTCATTTAAGAACCGCTAATAGTCAAATTCGTAAAAGTTTATGTGAAAGTATTAATGATAGAGTATATGAAACAGATAGTTTAGAAGACTTGAAAAAATATTCAAGTATATTGTCAAAATATATATCATATAATGATCTTCAAGCGACAGGAGTTCGTTATAGAATTGACAAAAAACAATCTGATATTCAAAGAGAAGCTTCTTTAAGGAGATTTAGAACCGAAATACCAGAAGAAGTTATTCGAATTATCAGAGATGTTGCAAATGGAGAGTTAGATGTTGAAGAAGCAAAAAAGACTATAAAAAGAGTGGCTAGCGAAAAATATAATAAAAATCCTAAAACATCATTTTCTTTAACTCCAAAGCAATTAGAAAATCAAATGCATATGCAAATTAGAACTTTACTTGTAGAAAGGTTTGATGAATTTAAAGTAAAAGAACCATCAAAATCTATTGAACAGTTAAGTGCTTTAACAGATAACTTTGATTATCTCATGTCTGTACGTACTGTTGTTGTAAATTTATATAGTAATGGAAGAGTGGACGAAGCTAGACAAATTGTTTCTGAACTACAAAAAAAGAACTCAGAAAATATGGACTACAGGAATATGGAAAAAGATATTTCAAGATTTGAAATTGGTAGGATGGTTTGTACTATGATGAATAGTAGTAATTCTAAAGAGGAGGAAGATGCATTTATTTCTATATTAACTAGAAAAATTCAGTCTTCTAGAGTATCTTTAGGAAGTATACCTATTGGAAAATCAAGGAATGGATCTAAAAAAATAACTTTAAAAGATATATGGTATGAAGATCCAGTTATACAAAAATAAAAAAATTTTAAAAAAAACTAGACATTGAAAATCATTTATGCAATAATAATTGTGTATAAAGTAATAGATGTAATAATAAATATAGTATTATAAGTATTTGTTATTATTCTGATTAAAATTTAAAAAGGGGGAAAAAGAAATGGCAGTTGGAGCATTAGTATTAGGTATTATATCTTTACTTTGCTGGTTTGTTTCATCTCTATTTATACCAGGAATAATTGGTATTATTTTAGGTATTGTAGGTATTGTTTTAGCTGTTTTAGCTAAGAAAAAACAACCATCTGGAATGGCAACAGCAGGTCTTGTATTATGCATAATCGGTCTTATTCTTAATGGAATAGGAGTTATTGCTTGCGCAGCTTGCTTTGGTGCTTCTGGATGTGCAGCACTTAGCAGTCTATAATATTTAGCACATAATTACTTAGAAAAGGTAAATAATTCTTATTTACCTTTTTTTTATAATAAAATATTTAAAATTAAATGGAGAATTTATGTTACCAGTTGTAAATATACTTGGAAAAGATATAGGAATGTATGGAGTTGCAATTTTTGTAGGTTTAGTTTTAGGAACATTATTTGCAGTTTTCCATTTTTCTAAATATTATGATATAAAAAAAGAAGATTTATTTTATGCAATATTATTTGGTATAATAGGTTTAGGAGTTGGAGCAAAACTTTTATATATAATAACTATTATACCTGATTTAATACAAAATGCTTATAGGTTAGACCTATGGACAACTTTACTTGCAATATTCCAAGCAGGATTTGTATTTTATGGAGGACTTATTGGAGGAATTTTAGGAATTTATATTTACTCAAAATTATTTAAAATTTCTTTTAAAAAGTTGTTATTAATTATTATACCAGTAATTCCTTTAGTACATGCATTTGGTAGAATTGGATGCTTTTTTGCAGGATGTTGCCATGGAATGGAATATCATGGATTTGGAAGTGTTGTGTTTACAAATACACCATTTGTGAAACCAGAGTTACTTAATGTACCATTATTTCCTTCCCAAATTGTTGAGTCTATATGTAATTTTATAATTTTTATAATTATTTTATGTACTTACAAAAAGTTTAAAAATACATATAAACCTATTGCTTTATATTGCGTTTTATATTCAATAGTTAGATTTGTTTTAGAATTTTTCAGAGGAGATACAGTTAGAGGATTCTTATTAAATCTTTCTACTTCACAATGGATAAGTATACTTTTATTTGTTGTAGGAATCGGAATTTTTATTTACGATCACAAGCAAAAAAATAAAGAACAAAATACATAAGAGGAGAATAATATGATAAGTAATGATGATGATAGATATAGAAAATTAGAGCAAAATTTAAATAAGATTTTGCAAAAAGATAAAGCTAAAGAAGAAGCTGAGAGAATTAGAAAAATTGAAGAAAGCTTAGGTAAAGAGTTTGATAAAGATGAATTTATCTATGAATTACAAGGTGAGATAAATGTTCTAGATGAACGTGAAAGAAGAATAATGAAGATGAACTCAAATAATGATGAAAATCAAGAGCCACCTTATCCTAAAGAATTAGATAACTTCACATTAGAAACTATTTATATAGCTTTACTATATGGTACACCAAACGCTATATCAAAATATTTCTTTGAAAAAGATTGTTGTTTCTTCTCAAGTGAAATCTTATTAAATCTTTATAAAAGTGTTATATTTAAAGAGGGAGAGAAAAGTGCACCACCACAACTTAAAGATCAATTCAACTTTCCAAAAACAATTTCAGAGTTGTATGATTTAAAGTGTAAGATGAAAGATGCACCTCTTTATAAGAAATATGATTTTGAACATATTTATAGAGAATTAAAGAAATTATTCATATTAAAACAAAATTATATTAAAGCTCCTACAAAGAGTATGCAAGATAAAATTCTTGAAATCAAAAGTTATGAAAAATATAATGATATGACTGCTGATGAAGTTGAAGATGCAATCAAGCAGATTACAGTTACAAATAGATTAAGCCAAGCTATTTTAAATAAAGATATAGCAAAATTCTGGTTAGATGATAAAAATGATTTAAGGGAAGGTATTACAATTCCATTTCCTATTATGAATTTTGTTTTTAAAGGCTTTAGAAAAGGCGAAATTATGACATATGCAATGCCATCTAACGCTGGTAAAAGTAGATTTACAGTTAACTTAGCTTGCAATATTGCATTTATAAGCAAGAAAAAGGTTTTAGTAGTTTCAAACGAGATGACAGAAGATAAAATGAGATTATGTATGTTAACTACTATTTTGAATAATCCTGAATTACAAAAATTACACGGACAAGTAATTAGAAAAAATGAAGGTGAATTATTAGAGTTTAAGTTTAAAGCAGATGATCCTGATAGTGTGGAACTTGATGAA
>CANQPZ010000027.1 GCA_947625895.1 uncultured Clostridia bacterium
CCTTTTTGTAGCTCATCATTTCTTGAAAAGAATAATTGATTTCTATAATTGTGTCCATATAGTACTGTATTTCCTGGTTTATTTAATGCAGATGTTGTGTATATTTGTGATATAGCAATTTCCAAAGTACGTTTATTAAGTTCTCCTAAGATTGGACAATGTAAATCTATTTTTGGAATTTCTATTGTTCCTATTATCTCATATCCTTCAAGTGTTTTTTTGTTGTCATTAGTAACGTCAATAGTGTTTAATTTCTCTCCAGTTCCAGTTCCTCCTGCTGAACTTCCAGACAATTCGAAATCATTTGCTGCAGCAGTATAAGTGTCTTTAGTATTTTTCTCGGCGAAAACTGTGTATCCTATATACGCAAGGACACCAATTATTGCTAATATAATTACTACTAATACTATTGTTAAGATTTTGCTTTTTTTATTATTCATAAAAATCACCTCATTCTTTAGTATATTTATTTTATACACTATTCTATTTTGCTCATTAATAGTGTCTTATGTACTTATTTCAATGATAACTTTATTTCTCTACTGCAAATATAATTAATCTTTCACCTGTTTTTGTTCCTTGATCTGTGCATGTAGTTAATGTAATTTCTTTATTATTTTTAGTGTCTCTTTGATAGAAAGAAGCATCTTCTGATTTTGTAACAAATTTATTATAAACTTTGTAAGTTCTTTCTACTCCTGAGGTATCTTTTATATATATTAAAGATCCATTATTTAGATTTTTATTTTTAGAGAAAAATTGTCTATTTCTATAATTGTGGCCAGCTATAACAGTGTTTCCTGGTTGATTTAATCCATTTGTTGTATATAAAAGTCCAACTCCTCTTTCTAGTGCTCCTGGTGTTGGACTAGAAAAGATCGAATATTTTATTCCTGTAGCTGGTATTCTAATAGTTCCTACTACCCAATATCCATTTATATATACTCCACCACTAGAGCTACGTCTAGAAGATTTTTTTGAAGTTCCACCTGATCCACCAGATCCGCCAGTTTCTCCTGGTTCGGCTGTTCCTCCACCTTGTTCTTCTCCGTTGGGATCTCCTTGTTCCATTTCGCTCTCAATCAATTCTTCTTCTGAAATTGTTGGTATTTGTGTATCAAATTCATCTGTTATTTCTTGTGATTTTTTCTCTGTTATTTTTGTATCTATTATTTCAAATCCAAAATATCCTACTACACCTATTATTACTATTATTACTATAACTAACATTGCAGTTAGTATGTTTTTTCTTTTAGTATTCATAAAGGGATTGCCTCCATAATGTAATTATAACATATTTTTGCTAATTATTAAATGTTAAGTGATAATTTTTCTCCCCCTAGCATATGTAAATGCATATGCATTACTTCTTGTCCCCCATATTCTTTACAATTATTAATTATTCTAAAACCTTTTTCATCCATATTATATTTCTTAGCTATTTCTTTTATAGCTTTGAACATATCTTTCATTGTGTTTTCGTCATCTATATCTAAAATAGTTTCATAATGTTTTTTAGGTATAATTAAAAAATGTATTTTTGCTTTAGGATTAATATCTTTAAAAGCAATTACGTTTTCATTTTCATATATTATTTCTGTTGGTATTTCCTTACTTACAAATTTACAAAAAATACAATCTTCCATTATTCTCTCCTTTTATAATAATACTGCTTTAATTCTTCTAACACCTGCTGATGAGGCTTCTTCTTTTTGTATTTTAAAAGTTCCAAGTTCACCTGTTCTTTTAACGTGAGGTCCACCACATAATTCTAATGAAACATCTCCTATTTTATATACAGTAACTTCATCACCATATTTATCTAGGAACATTGCTTCTGCACCTAATTTTAATGCGTCTTCTTTTTTCATTTCCATTTTTTCTACTGGTAGATCTTGTTTTATATATTCATTAACAAGATCTTCTGTTTTTTGTTTTTCTTCATCTGTCATTTTAGCGCCATGAGAAAAATCAAATCTCATTCTTTCAGTAGTTATATTGCTTCCTTTTTGATGAACATGATCGCCTAATACTTGTTTTAAAGCTGCATTTAAAAGATGTGTTGCAGTATGATATTTAGTTTCAATTTCTCCAGTTGATGCAAGTCCACCTTTAAATTTAGCTTCGCTTCCCATTCTTGATTTTGCTTGGTGTTCTTCAAATAGTTTTTGATAATTTTTCATATCAACTTTTAATCCTTGCTCTTTAGCAAGTTCTTCTGTCATTTCTGGAGGAAAACCATATGTTTCATATAGGTTAAATACTACTTGTGCTTCTATAGTATCTTTTCCTTCTGCTTTTGCTCTGTTAGCAACTTTATCAAATTCTCTTTCTCCATTTTTTAGAGTTTTAATAAATTTATCTTTCTCAGCTATTATTGTTTGTTTAATGCTATCTCTATTATTAATAAGTTCTGGATATAATTCTTTTAGACTGTCAATTGAAATATCTATTATTTCTCCTAATTTATCTAGGTCTATTTCTAATTTATTCATATGTCTAGTCATTCTTCTAAGTAGTCTTCTTAATATATATCCTCTGTCAACATTGCTTGGTCTTCCGCCATCATTAATAATCATAATACTAGAACGTAAATGTTCAGCAACAATTCTTCTACTTTGTATATTATCAACTTTTTGTAGTTCTTCTAATTTTTCCATTACAGGAGCAAAGATTTCTATTTCAAAAGGTGTTTCCTTTTTTTGCAATAGCATAGCCATTCTTTCAAGTCCTAATCCTGTATCTACATTTTGTTGTTCTAGCTTTCTATATCCATTTTTATCTTTATAAAATTCCATAAATACGTTGTTCCAAATTTCAACATATTTACCACATCCGCATGATGGATTACACTCAGGTGAACATTTAGGTTTTCCAGTATCATAAAACATTTCTGTATCTGGTCCACATGGTCCTTCTTCTCCTGCTATCCACCAGTTATCATCTTTTCCAAAGAAATAAATTCTTTCTTCTGGTATTCCTGCTTTTTTCCAGCATTCTGCAGCTAAGTTATCTCTTTCACAATCATCGTCTCCTGCAAAGCATGTAACAGATATTTTTTCACTTGGAATTCCTAGTTCTTTAGTTAAAAATTCATAGCTCATTGCAATAGATTCTTCTTTAAAATAATCTCCTAATGACCAGTTACCTAGCATTTCGAAATAAGTTAAGTGTCTATTATCTCCAACTTCATCTATGTCATTTGTTCTTACGCACTTTTGATAGTCTGTTAAACGATTTCCTGCTGGATGTTTTTGACCTAATAGGTAAGGTACTAATGGTTGCATTCCTGCTGTTGTAAATAAAACAGATGGATCGTTTTCTGGAATTAATGGTGCACTTGGTATAACAGCATGGTTATGATTTTTAAAAAAGTTTAAGTATTTATTTCTTATTTCAATTGCTTTCATATTTATTCCTTTCGTACAGTGATTTCAGCACTTTTATTTAATTTTATATGCTTAGAAATTATATTATATTTTAAAAAAAAAAGCAATAGCATTAAGCTATTGCTTCTAATTCATTTTATTTTCTACGTCTTGATTTATTATCTACTCTAGTATAAATCATTTTTTCAACATATTGAACTGCATATGCATATACTAAAATTGTCATAATTTCTTTTGATGATAGATAAACATTCAAAAACATTTTATCATATTTTTGTTCAGCAATTTTTTCATTCATTTTGCTTTCTGGTAATTCATATCCACCATTTTCATCTCTTACCATGTTTTCAGTAACTGCTTCACCATCAACGACATCAACTACTTGACCAACGTTTTCATATTCTTTATACTTTTCATCTATATTTTTAAATTGTGATTTTTCAATTCCATAAAAATAAACTAAATTAAATAGTAACACTAATAATCCTACAAAAATTATTAATGTTTTAATAGGCTTTACAGCTTCTTTTGCTTCTTCTGTTGTAGCATATGTAACTTTCTTAAATGAAAAATTAGCAGCTATGATTATTGCAAGTAAAGTACTAATTATAAACATTACTGATTGAAAAATTGCAAATGTTGAATTTAATTCCCAATGACAAAGTTGTGGAATTAAATTTTCTAATAAGAATGAACATCCTCCAATTATAATCGCTAATATAATGTATTTTCCTACAAATCCACCTGAAACACTTCTATTTTCTTTTGCTTCTTTCATTTTTATCTCCTCTTTTGTTTATATTTGCTTATATTTTATATATATTTTTAGATGATGTCAATATTGATTATAAAAAAATATAGAAGTAATTTATATACTTTTAAAAGTGTATAAAATTACTTCTATATTGTTATATTTCTAGTTGGCTTCCTAATATACCAGCTGCTGATTGTACAACTTTTATTTCTGTTTCTGACATCTTTTTATTTGGTTCTTTAGACATTAGTACAACACTTCCGACAGCATCTCCATCTGAGACTATAGGATATATTACTTGTGAATGGAATATTCTTTCCTTATTTTCATTTTTACTTATTGGAATTGCAAGTTCATCATTATCTTTACTTGTATAAATTTCTTTATTTTCAATTACTTCTTCTAGTTCTTTGCTTATGTTCTGTTCAAGTAAATCCTTTTTAAGTCCTCCTGAAACTGCTATTACTGTATCTTTATCTGTTATGCAAGCAATATGTCCTGTTGTTTTAGAAAGAGTTTCAGCATAGTTAGTAGCAAATTCAGATAATTCTCCAATTGGTGAATATTTTTTTAAGACAATTTCACCATCTTTTTCTGTAAAAATTTCAAGAGGCGAACCTTCTCCAATTCTTAATGTTCTTCTTATCTCTTTTGGAATTACTATTCTTCCAAGATCATCTATTCTTCTTACAACACCTGTTGCTTTCATTTTTACCTCCTTGTTATATTTTGTCTATTTTTAGTTTGTACTTTTTTAGTCAAAATATTCAAGGAAAGGATTATTTCTTTTTATCTTCTTTTTGCAATAACAAATGCATCAATTTTGTTCGGCTTTGCTTTTTTTAATTCTTTCATACATTCTTTTATTGTATTTCCTGTTGTATAAATGTCATCCACTAAAAGTATATTTTTGCCTTTTATTTTTTCTCCATCTTGTATAGTATATACATTTTTTACGTTTATTTTTCTTTCTTTTTCACTTAATTCACTTTGTCTTTTATTCTGTTTTATTTTAATTAGTATATTTTCACAATATTCAACATTAAGTTTTTCTTGCATCTTTTTAGTAAGTAATTCTGTTTGATTATAACCTCTTATTTTTTTGTTTTTATAAAACATTGGCACTGGAATAATATAGTCATACTTTTTTAATCTTTCAGTAAATTCTTTATTTTTTAAAATCAGTTCCATAAAAAGATTTGAAAGATATGCTGAATCGCTAAATTTATATTTTAATAATAACTTTCTTATATTGTTTTCATATAATCCCATAAAAAATAGTTTGAATTCTTTGTTTTGTATTTCAAAATATTTCAGTTCGTTTTTTATCTTATAATGACATTTAGGGCAAATCCAATTTTGTGATATTTTTCCACAAATTCCACACACTGGTGGAAATATTAGTTCAATTAGTTCTTTTATCATTTAGATTTTTTTAGCCATTGCTTTTTTATTTTAATCTTTTTTATCTAATAAATATGTAATTTTTTGTCGAAGACCTGTATTTCTTTTTTTACTATCTACATTTTGAATCATAAATTCTACTGTGCTTTTATTTCCTAGTATGACTAATAATTTTTTAGCTCTTGTTATAGCTGTATATAAAAGATTTCTTGTTAAAAGTAAAGGTGCTGCTTGTGGTATTGCAATAACGACTACATCAAACTCACTTCCTTGTGATTTATGAATTGTTACAGCATATGCTTGTTCTAATTGATCTAATTCTGAAAATTGATACCAGACATTTTTTCCATCATCAAATAAAACTTTCATTTGTCTTTCGGTTAAATCAATTTTCTCAACACGTCCAATCTCTCCATTAAATACTCCTGTTGAATTTTCATAGATACCATTTGTATCTCTATCCCAGAAAATATCGTAATTATTTTTTATTTGCATAACTCTGTCGCCTTCTCTAAAAGTTATTTCTCCAAATTTCTTTTCTTTCTTTTTTTCATTTTCTGGATTAATTGCATTTTGTAATGTTTTGTTTAGTTCTCTTGTACCTAATGGTCCTTTTTTAGTTGGTGTTAATACTTGCATATTGTCATAGAAATCATAATTTCCATAATTTTGTAATCTTCCTGTAGTTAATGAAACTACATCTGATATCATTTTTTCTTGAGAAGTTTCATCAATGAAAAAGAAATCATCCATTGTATCTTTCGCTTCATTTTTATTAACAAAACTTTCTCCATTATTTACTTTATGTGCATTCAAAATTATTTTACTTTTAGCAGCTTGTCTAAAAATTTTATCTAAATTAGTTGTAGGAATTTTTTCTGATTCTATCAAGTCTTTTAATACTGAACCAGGACCTACTGATGGTAACTGATTACTGTCCCCAACTAATACTAATTTTGTTCCCATATAAATTGCTTTTGTTATATAGTTCATTAAGAATACATCAACCATTGACATTTCGTCTATTACCAATACATCAGCATCGATTGGTGCAAATTCAGCATCAATATTTTCTAATTTGTTATCTTCTATTTTTCCAATATCTAATAATCTATGAATTGTTTTTGCTTCTTCTCCTGTTGATTCTGACATTCTTTTAGCAGCTCTTCCTGTTGGTGCACATAGTACTACTTTCTGACCATTTAACTTATATATGTCTATTAAAGCTCTTATTATTGTTGTTTTACCAGTACCAGGTCCACCAGTTATAATACTTATGTTAGATTCATTTACTTCTTTTAAAGCTTCTTTTTGCTTTTCTGATAAAATCATTTGTAAAAACATTTCTTCTTTTTCTAATTGTTCGCTAAATGACTTTATGTATTTTACATTTTTTGTTTTCATCATCATATATATTCGTTGAGCTATGTTTTTTTCAACTCTATATAATTCTTCAAGAAATATCCATGTTTTATCATCAGTTTCTTCTTCTACTATTTTTCCAGTAGATTTTAAATTTATTATAACTTCATCAATATATTTTTCTTCTACAGATAATTTATTTTTTACGAACTCATATAGGTTATTCTTTTCTACACATGTATTTCCATTATAGCTTGCTAGAATTAATCCATATCTTATTCCAGCTCCAATTCTCTGATAACTGTTTACATCTATTCCTATCTCTAATGCCATTTTATCAATCTTGAAAAAATCTACTCCATATGTAATGTCAACTAAAACATATGGATTCCTTTTTATTTCTTCAATAGCATCATTTCCTAATGCTTCATAAACTTTTTTACTGTTACTTGCATTTATTCCAAACTTTTCTAGAAATCCAACTATTTGCCAAAGATCCCATTTGGTATTAAATTCTTCAGCCATCTCAATAGCTCCACTTGCTGAAATACCTTTTACTTCTGAAAGTCTACTAGGTTCAAATTTAAAAACAGCTATTGTTTCATCACCAAATTTGTCAACAATCTTTTTAGCAGTGCTTGGACCAATTCCCTTTATAATTCCACTTGCTAAATATTTTTCTAAAGCTTCTTTTGTTTCAGGCATCTTCTTTTCAAAAGTATCTATTTTAAATTGTCTTCCATAGTCTTGATGAGTAACAAATTTTCCTTCTAAACTTAAAAAATCTCCTTCATTTATAAATGGTAAATATCCAACAACAGTAAATATTTCTTCATCAGTTGATAATTCTGCTATTGTATAACTATTTGTTTCATTTTGATAAATTATTTCTTCTATCTGTCCTTCTAGTTTCATTAAAACTCCTTTTCTTTTGATAGTTTATCAAAAACAAGTTTCATTTACAATATTTTTCTAACTTTTAGAGTTGAATATTCATTCTGCATTTTTTCTAATATTTTATATGTTTCGTCTTCTGAATTTTCATCAATTATTTCTATTTTATTGAAATATCCTAATTTATCTTGTAAGTACATAAGTTTTCTTGTTAATATTTCAATATTATTTTCCTTATTTTTAACAACTGCATATAATTTTATGTCACTATCAAATTTTATATTTTTGTATATTATGGCATTTAAAATTTCTTTTATCAAAACATACCAACCAATTATTGAAAACATTACTATTATTAAGTAAAAAATATTCTCCATAATATCACCTCAATATATATTATGTAGAGGTTAATATTTTGGAGAATCATATTTTGTAGTTATATAAAATTATTTGTATTTATTTTTAAAATAATGTTTTAATTTTTTTGATCAAGTAATGGCTTCCACCTGCTTGATTATCTTGTTCGTTTTCAACCATGCTTATAATTAATAAATCATTTCCGTCTTTTCCAATTGTGAAGCAATTAAACCATCCTAATGTTCCGCTTTCTGTATCATCACTAGAAGCTTTTAATTCAGCAGTTCCTGTTTTTCCTGCGATTGTAATTCCTGATACTTTCATATCATGTGCTGTTCCTTCTTTATTTTCAACAACTTGAATTAAATCTTCTTTTATTGTATCTGCAGCCTCTTTTGAAAAAGCAGATTCAACTAATATTTCAGGTGTTTGTTCTTCCTTATATTCAATATAAGGTTTTATCATATTTCCTTCGTTGTAAAATGCAGAATAAATTGATGCAACATGTATAGGATTTACTAAAATGCTTCCTTGTCCATATCCAGAATCAGCAAGTTTTGTTTCTTCATCTATTGAAGTTCCATTGTTATTTGCATATTGTGATTTAGCTAAATTTAATGGAAAATCTAATTGCTCATTGAACTTAATTTTATTTAAATTTTCTGTTAATGTGCCAGCTCCTATTTTTAAAGCTGATTGTGCAAAGTAAATATTATCTGAATGTATTAATCCGTTCAATAAGTTTTTAGGTCCATTATATGCTGTTAATGTAGTTATATGATAATTTCCCCAAGATGAATCTTTTTGCCAACTTGTTCCTGTATAGCCATAATCTTCATCTTTATTTATTGTTCCTGTTGTTAGTCCTATAGCTCCAGTTATAGGTTTAAATGTAGAACCTGGACAGTACTTTTGAATGAATCTATTGTATAGTGGCATTTTAGGATCATTATTCAAAGCGTCCCATTCTTCAGTTTTTAATCCTAAAACGAAGCTGTTTGAATCATATGTTGGTGTACTTACTAAAGATAATAATTCACCTGTTTTAGGATTCATTACTACAAATAATCCTTCATCATCTTTCATTTGTTCATATATACTTTTTTGTAATGAACTATCTATTGTTAATTTCACATCTTGTCCATCTTTTTGTTCTTGTGAAGCAATGTCTGCAACTTTATTATTATCTTCATCAACGATATATATCTCAGCTCCATCTATTCCTCTAATTTTACTTTCATATGATCTTTCTAATCCTGTTTTACCTATGACACTAGTTGATGTATATCCTTCATTACTATGAGCTTCTAATTCTTCTGCACTAATCGGTTGAACATATCCAATTAAATGTGCGGCTTCTTTTCCTAATGGATAAACTCTTCCTTCCTCTTTATTAATTAGTACCCCAGGAACATTAAGTAAATTTTCTTTTAGTTCTGTATCAGATTCAGATATTTTCTTAACAGGTACAAATTTGTCATCTGTAACCCATGATGCTTGTAATTGACTATTAATAAAATCAACAGTCACACCAGTTAACTCGGATATCTTTTTAATGTTTTCATCTTTGTTTTCACCTAATTTACCTGGTACTATTCCAACAGATAAAATAGTTCCATCTGTAGCTAATTTATTTCCATTTCTATCTAAAATATCTCCTCTTTTTGATTTTAGAGTTGATACTTTTACTTTTTGATCATCATTTAATTGAGGAAAAATGAAGTTAGAAGACCATTTTAATTTATTGTCTTTTGTTATAGTAACTGAATTATCAAAATTTACTTCACCTGCAGATGTTACCATCTTTTCATGATAGTCAATTTTGTATTCGTTTTTTTCCTTATTTACATTTGTAATTTCTATACTTAAATTAGTTGCATCTATTCCTTCATAAATGTTTTTATTTCTTTTTACGAAATCTTCTTTGTTTATGTTATTTTTATCAATTTTTTCATACATTGAATCATAATTTTTTTGATTTATGTCAGAAGCAAAATCTAATAATAATTGTCTAGCTTGATTTTCTTTTTTATTATTTAAAAAACATGTTACTGCAATAACGCCAATTATTAATACTGCAACTATTAGTACTACTATTAAAACTTTCTTTTTCATTTAATACTCCTTTTTTACAAATTTAATAATTATTAATATTATATTCCATTAAGCAATAATTTTAAATAATAAAAGCAAAAAAAAAAAAAAAACGGTTTCCCGTTTTTTTATTAATATTATACTAATTCTAAGATAACTTCTGGAGCATTATCTCCTCTTCTATTATCGCATCTTAATATTCTAGTATATCCACCTTGTCTTTTTTCATATTTTGGTGCTATTTCTCCAAAGATTTTTGCCATAATATCAACATTAGATACTTTATTAATTTTTCTCATTATTTTTCTTCTAGCATTTAATCTTGATGGCATATCTTTTTGTCTTTTTTCCATTTTTTCTTCTTTAACAACTTTTAGATATTCTTTTCCATTTTTGCTTTTTACTTTTTCTGTAACTTTTCTTCCGTTGCTATCTACTTTTGCTTTAACTACTTTAACTTCTACTTCTTCAAAGTTTTTATGTTCTTTAACAGCTAATGCTATAACACTATCAACAATTGATTTTACTTCTTTAGCTCTTGCTTCAGTAGTAATAATTTTACCATTTAAAATTAAATCTGTTGCTTGAGTTTTAAGCATTGCTAATCTTTGATCAGTTGGTTTTCCAAGTTTTCTTGTTCCTGCCACTTTTATTTCACCTTCCTTTTCCTAGTCTTCATTTGATGAAAAACCTAAACCTAAATCTATAAGTTTGTTAGTAACTTCATCTAAAGATTTTTTACCTAGATTTCTTACTTTCATCATATCTTCTTGTGTTTTACTTGCTAAATCTTCAACTGTAGAAATTCCAGCTCTCTTCAAACAGTTATAAGATCTAACTGATAACTCTAATTCTTCAATAGGCATTTCTAAAACTTTTTCTTTCTTAGATTCTTCTTTTTCTACCATTACTTGAGTATTCTTTGTAGCTTCTGATAAGTCAATAAATAAATTTAAGTGACTTGTCATAACTTTTGCTGCTAAACTTAATGCCTCAAATGGTTTTAAACTTCCATCTGTCCAAACTTCAATTGTTAATTTATCATAATCAACTCTTTGTCCAACTCTAGTATTTTCTACTTTATAATTAACTTTCTTAACTGGTGTAAATATTGAATCAATTGGTAATGTGCCTAACGCCATATCTTCTGTTTTATTTTTATCCGCAGTATTGTATCCTCTTCCTCTAGCTACTGTCATTTCCATATTTAGGCTTTCACCTTTTTCAACTGTAGCAATATGTAATTCTGGATTTAATATTTCTACACTACTATCTGTAATAATATCTCCAGCCTTTACTTCTCCTGGTCCTTTAAAATTAATGCTAATTCTTTTCTCTTCATTATCATGCATTTTTAATCTAACGCATTTAAGATTAACAATTATTTCTGGAACGTCTTCAACGACTCCTGGAACTGTAGAAAATTCATGAACTACTCCATCAATTTTAACACTTGTAATAGCTGCACCAGGTAGTGATGATAATAAAATTCTTCTTAATGAATTTCCAATAGTCATTCCATAGCCACGTTCTAATGGCTCGCATACAAACTTTGAATAATTTCTTTTTTCGTCTGTTTCTAAGCATTCGATGTTTGGCTTTTCAAATTCTATCATTTATTTACCTCCATAATAAGAGAATCACTTTTTTCTCTCTTCTTTATATTTTCTATTATTAGTTTTATAAAAATGAAAATATCAACTTTTATTCTTAATTTATTACTTAGAATAAAGCTCAACTATTAAGTGCTCTTCAACTGGTAAATCAATATCTTCTCTATTTGCTAATCTTATAACTTTACCAGACATTTTTTCTCTGTCAACTTCTAACCATTCTGGTAATGGTCTAACGCTGTTGTTTTCAATATTTTCTTTAACAACTGGATTGTCTTTTCTGATTTCTCTAATAGCAACTACGTCTCCCTCTTTTACTAAATATGAAGCTATGTCTACTTTTCTTCCATTAACTTCAATATTTCCATGAGTTACAAGTTGTCTAGCTTGAGCTCTAGAAGCTCCAAATCCTAATCTGTAAACAACATTATCTAATCTGCTTTCTAATATTTGTAGTAAGTTTTCACCTGTAATTCCTTTTTTATTTGAAGCAGCTTCAAAATATCCTCTAAATTGTTTTTCTCCAACACCATAAAATGATTTTGTTTTTTGTTTTTCTCTTAATTGTGTACCGTATTCAGAAAGTTTAGCTCTTTTTTGTCCATGTTGTCCTGGAGCATAGTTTCTTCTTGTTACGCTACATTTGTCTGAATAACATCTAGCGCCTTTTAAGAATAACTTTTGACCTTCTCTACGGCAAATACGACATTGTTCGTCTTTATATCTAGCCATCTAAAAATTACACCTCTTTCTCTATTTATATTATTCTCTAAATTATACTCTTCTTCTTTTTGGTGGTCTACATCCGTTGTGTGGTATAGGAGTTACATCTTTAATCATTGTAATTTCTAAACCAGCAGTTTGTAAAGCTCTGATTGCAGCTTCTCTTCCTGAACCAGGACCTTTTACATAAACTTCAACAGTTTTTAAACCATGTTCCATAGCTGCTTTTGAAGCAGTTTCTGCTGCTTGACCAGCTGCAAATGGTGTGCTTTTTCTTGAACCTTTGAATCCAAGTCCACCAGCACTTGCCCAAGATATAACATTACCTTGAACATCTGTTATTGTAACAATTGTATTATTAAAACTAGAATGAATATGTGCTGCTCCACTTTCAATGTTTTTTCTATTTCTTCTAGCTACTGTTTTCTTAGTTACATTTTTAGCCATTTCTCGTTTTTCCTCCTTTTAAATTTCAAAAACCTAAAGTTCTATATCACATTTTTAATTAACTGTTTAAATTAATTAAACTGTTTTTTTGCTTTTGCTAACTACTTTTCTAGGACCTTTTCTTGTTCTAGCATTAGTTTTTGTTCTTTGTCCTCTAACTGGTAATCCTCTTCTATGTCTTAGTCCTCTGTAGCATCCGATTTCAGTAAGTCTTTTAATATTTAAAGCTACATCTCTTCTTAAGTCTCCTTCAACTTTGTAATGTTCCATAGCTTTTCTTATTTTGTTTACATCATCATCTGATAAATCTTTAACTCTAGTATCTGGATTAATTCCAGCTTCTTTTAAGATTTTTTGAGAACTAGATAGACCTATACCATATACGTATGTTAGTCCAATTTCTACTCTTTTTTCTCTAGGTAAATCAACTCCTGCTATACGAGCCATAAATTTTTGCACCTCCATAATTTTATAATTTGTTAAAAAGTTTAATTAGTATAATTGAAATGTAATTAAACTGGATTGTTAAATTTATTTTATAAATATAAAAACCAAATCAGCCGCAACGGTCTTTATATTTATTAATAAAACAATATGGGCTATACTAAAGTAGTAGCCCTTAAAAATTTTCTATTATCCTTGTCTTTGTTTATGTTTAGGATTTTCACAGATTACTCTGATAACTCCTTTTCTTTTTATAACTTTACATTTTTCACACATTTTTTTAACTGATGGTCTAACTTTCACTTTCTTCACCCCTTACTTAATTTTCTATGTTTATATAAAATATGTAGTTTCCTACATAAGTTGGGTTCTTATTACTTAGCACGCCAAGTTATACGTCCTTTTGATAAATCATAAGGTGATAACTCTAATTTAACTCTATCTCCTGGTAAAATTTTAATGTAATTCATTCTTAATTTTCCAGAAATATGAGCTAATACTTGGTGTCCATTATCTAATTCAACTTTGAAATTTGTATTTGGTAATGTTTCAACAACAGTACCTTCTACTTCAATTACATCTTCTTTTGACAATTTTTTTCCTCCCACATTACTGTTTTTGTCAGTCGTATTAGTCTTTTGGCAGTAATTGCCAAAAACAATAAGCTAATATAGTATATATTATTTCTATGGTTTTGTCAAGATTTCAGGTTCATTTTCTGTAATTAAAATTGTATTTTCATAATGTGCAGAATTACTTCCATCTTCAGAAACGATTGTCCATCCATCATCTAACTGATATATTTCTCTGTTTCCTGCTATTACCATAGGTTCTATGCATATTGTCATACCTGGTTCAAGTCTCATTCCTCTACCTGGTTTTCCATAGTTAGGAATTCCTGGATCTTCATGCATTTCTCTTCCAATTCCATGTCCTTGAAATTCTCTTAAAATGCTAAATCCATTTGATGTTACATATTCATATATTGCATTTGAAATATCTCCAACTCTATAGCCTTTTTTAGCAAATTTTAACCCTTCAAAAAATGCTTGTTTAGTAACTTCTACTAATTTTTGATCTTCAGCACTTCTAGGTTTCCCAACAATATATGTTCTTGCTGCATCTCCATGAAATCCATTTTTGTATGCTGTTATATCAAAACTTGCGACATCTCCTTCATGAAGAATTTCATTTTTTGATGGTATTCCGTGAATTACAACATCATTTATTGATGCACATATTGAACCTGGAAAATCAGGTACTCCTGGTATACCACTTGGATAATTCTTTTCAGAAGGTATACCTCCATTTGCTCTAATAAAATCTTCTGCTAGTTTATCTAATTCATATGTAGATATTCCTGGTCTTATTGCATTTTTTATAACTTCATGAACTTGAGCTGTAAGTTTGCAAGCTTCTTTCATCTGTTCAATTTCTTTTTTTGATTTTATTGTTACCAAAGCTTTTTTCTCCTATTTATTAATATCTCTTAGAACTTCTTTTGCAACATCTGCACCTAAATGATTAGCTGCTGAACTAACTAATTCTGTTCTAAGTACTCCTTTATCTTTATAATAATGTACTAAAGGACTTGTTTGTTCTTCATAAATTTGTAATCTTCTTTTTATAGCTTCTGGATCTGAATCATCTTTTCTTTGTTTTAATGGTGAACCACATATATCACATATTCCTTCAACTTTAGGTGGATGTAATTTTGTGTTATATGTAGCTTTACATTCTTGATTTATACAAACTCTTCTAGTTGTTATTCTATCTATGATTTCTTCCATTGGTGTTGTTAGATTTAATACTAAATCAACTTTTCTTCCTTGTTTCTTTAAGTATTCATCAAGTTGTTCTGCTTGACTTATTGTTCTTGGAAATCCGTCTAAGATTACACCTTTTTGAACGTCATCTTCTTTAAGTCTATCAAATACCATTGGTATTGTTATTTCATCTGGAACAAGATTTCCTTTTGATATATATTTATCAGCTTCTATTCCTAGTTCTGTTTTCTCACTAATATTTTTTCTAAAGATGTCTCCTGTTGATAGCTGTGGCCAATTTGTTTGTTCACTAATTAACCCTGCTATAGTTCCTTTACCTGTACCTTGTGCTCCAAGCATTATAATTACCATATACAAAACCTCTTTTCCGTATATATTATTTTTTAAATATTTAAATAACTGTCCTACTGTTTTTATGTAAGTACTTAAAAAATAATATACTGCTAATAGGAATTTCTTTCGAAATTCCTATTAACAATTTATTTACTAATCTAAGAAACCTTTATAATGTCTAACTAATAATTGTGATTCTAATTGTTGCATTGTTTCAAGTGCAACACCAACAACGATAAGTATTGATGTTCCTCCAAATGCTAAGTCAAGAGATGTAAATCTTGCAAACATTGGTAGAACAGCAATTATACTTAAGAATACTCCACCAAATAAAGTTAATTTACTTAGTACTGATTTTATATAATCAGTTGTTGGTTTTCCAGGTCTTACACTAGGTATGAATCCACCATTTTTCTTAATAGTGTTTGAAACTTCTGCTGGATTGAATGTTGCATATGTATAGAAATATGTAAATCCAACTATCAACAATAAATATATAATTGCATTGGCTATAGTAAATCCTATAGAAACACCTTGTGATGTAGATGTTGCAATAGAAAGTTGATATAGACCGTTCATAAATCCAGTTCCTGTAATTGCTTGTGGATTAAATATTTGTATAAACATTGCAGGAAATGTCATTAATGATGATGCAAATATTATTGGCATTACTCCAGCCATTGCTAGTTTCATAGGAATGTGAGTATTTTGTCCACCATACATTTTTCTTCCAACTACCTTTTTAGCATATTGTACTGGAATCTTTCTTTCAGCTTCTTGTACAAATACAACTGCTGCTACTAATAGTATTGCGCCTAAAACTACGGCTAATGCTACTAATAGGTTAACTGTATTGAATGGTGCAAATGCCATTCTAAATACACTTAAAGCAGCTGAAGGTAATCTTGAAACTATACCTACAAATATTAACATAGATATTCCATTTCCAATACCTTTATTAGTAATAAGATCTCCTAACCAAATCAAGATTGAAGTTCCTGTTACTAATGCGAGTACAAACATTACTCCAGTTTTTAATCCTGGATTAATTATTATGTTTGAGAAACTTGTGCTATATGAAATGTAAATTCCTAAAGCTTCTATAGCTGCTAATGCTAATGTTAATAATTTAGTATAAAAATTAATTTTCTTTCTGCCTTCTTCTCCGCCTTCTTTAGTTAATTTTTCTAAAGGAGGAATTATCATTGCTAATAACTGTATAATAATTGATGCTGTAATATATGGTGTTATTGACATAGCAAATATTGATAATCTTGAAAAAGCTCCTCCGGAAATTGTATTAACTAATCCTGCTAGTGTGTTAGTAGAACCAGATAATTGATTTGCTAATTCTTCAGAATTAACACTTGGAACTACTATAAAGCATCCAAATCTAAAAACTATAATAAGTAATAGTGTTAGTAATATTTTCTTTCTAACTTCTGGTGTTTTTAGAGCATTTTTTAGTGTTTTTAACAACTTATACCACCTCTATCTTTCCACCTGCTGCTTCGATTTTTTCTGCAGCTGTTTTTGTGAATCTTTTAGCTTTTACAGTAACTGCTTTTTCAATAGTTCCTGTACCGATTACAACTATACCGTCATTTATTTTTCCGATAACGCCTTCAGCTAATAATGTTTCAGCTGTTACTTCTTTTGCTTCTGATTTATTAAGCATTGTAAGTGTTACTTCTGTATAATTTTTTGCATGTATATTTTTGAATCCTCTTTTTGGTAATCTTCTATATAAAGGTGTTTGGCCTCCTTCAAAACCTCTTCTAACTCCTCCACCAGATCTAGCTTTTTGACCTTTGTGTCCTTTTCCAGAAGTTTTTCCAAGTCCAGAACCTATACCACGTCCAACTCTTCTTCTAGTTTGTTTCTTTACAACTGGTTTTAATTCTCCTAATTCCATTTTTGCACCTCCTTATTATGTGTTCCAAATTATTTTTATTTAATCATATTTAAAATTAATTTTCTAGTATTTTATAAAAATATATATTATAAAATTTCAGAAACTTTTTTACCTCTTTTTTTAGCAACTTCTTGAATAGTATTCATGCTTTTTAAAGCTTCTAATGTAGCATAAACAACGTTTCTAGGATTGTTTGTTCCTATAACTTTAGTTTTAATATCTCTATATCCAGCAAGTTCTAAAACTGGTCTAACGCTACCACCAGCGATAACTCCAGAGCCTTCAGCTCCTGGTTTTAATACAACTGTTGCAGCTCCGAATTTTCCTACAAATTCGTGTGGTATTGTTGTTCCAACTACTGGTACTTCAACTAAGTTCTTTTTAGCTTCTTCAATAGCTTTTTTAATTGCGTCTGGAACTTCTGAAGCTTTTCCATTT
>CANQPZ010000028.1 GCA_947625895.1 uncultured Clostridia bacterium
TATTATAGGAAATTCGGAGAACTTTCCTATAATATAACAAAGCGGACAATATATAATCTGCAAAAGAAAAAAATATCATGAATTGTCCGCATATTTGTTCTAAGCGCCAAATTTTTGTTAAAAAATTTGTGTGCAAATCTGGCGAAGCCTTTATATTATAGGAAATTCGGAGAACTTTCCTATAATATAACAAAGCGGACAATATATAATCTGCAAAAGAAAAAAATATCTTGAATTGTCCGCATATTTGTTCTAAGCGCCAAATTTTTGTTAAAAAATTTGTGTGCAAATTTGGCGAAGCCTTTATATTATAGGAAATTCGGAGAACTTTCCTATAATATAAAATAGAATTTTATTAGGAGGTAATTTATGAACTATAGACTAGTTGGAAATACAGTACCAGCAGTAGAATTCACACTTAATAATGGCGAAAGCATTTATACTCAAAAAGGTGCACTAGCATGGAAAACATCAGGTATAGACATGAAAACTAATACAAACGGAGGAATATTAAAAGGTTTAGGAAGAGCACTTTCTGGTGATTCACTATTTATGAATACATTTACAGCTACTTCAGATAATCAACAGATTGCATTTTCTTCAACAGTACCTGGTAATATAATTGCACTTAACTTAAGAGGAACTCCAGGAATTTTCGCACAAAAAGGTGCTTTTCTTTGTGCAGAACCACAAATAGAATTTAGCATAGCACTTACAAAGAAATTCTCAGCAGGCTTATTTGGTGGTGAGGGTTTTATCTTGCAAAATATTCATGGTGAAGGTAGCGTATTTTTAGAAGTTGATGGAGATGAAATAGTTAAAGAATTAGCTGCAGGTGAAACAATATCAGTTGATACAGGAAATGTTGTTGCATTTGAAAAAACAGTTCAATATGAAATTGAAGTTGTAAAAGGATTTTCAAATATATTCTTTGGTGGTGAAGGTTTATTCTTAACAAAACTAACCGGTCCAGGAAAGATAATTTTACAGACTCAAAACTTCAATGATTTAGCAGGTAAAATTATCAGTCTAATGCCTCCAAGAAATTAAAAAAAAGCTCTGGTCATAATCAGAGCTTTTTCGTTTTATTTTATTATATATTATTTATTCTTTTTCTTTCTTATAAGAATTAGTGGTGTTAATTGTTGTCCTTGTCCAGCTGGATTATCCTTAATCATTTGGCATAAAGTTTTATCATTAAACTTTATATCACTAGATTTTCCTAAAATAACTTGACCAAAATCGTTTGAGTCAACTATCATAGCAGATATTCCCAATTTATTTTTAATTTCATTACATACTAAACTAGGATCACTTGGAAGTTCAATACCAATATCTCTATATTTATCCCAAGCTCCATCGTAAAATCCGTCTAATCCACTAACATCCCTACCAACTACTTTATAGAATACACCTTTTATTCCAAATAATTTAGTTATTCCACCAAGTACACTAGCAAGTATTACTCTAGGAAGTCCAACTTTATTTATAGCATACTGCATATTAATTGGCATACCTACACCATATCCACCACGATTTTTTCTATTAGCAAATTTTGATAAGAAGTTTGCCCAAAATCCTATTTTTATATCTTCTCTTCTAACGATTTTGTTTTGGCAAATACTAATTATCTTTTCACTTATTGAAAGAATATCTCCTTCTTTATATAAATCTGAAACATATTCTTTTACAACATCTATATAATTATCAGTTGTTTCAATAAATCTAGTTTTTATTGCATGTCTTTGGTATGTGTCCTCACCAACTTGAATATCTACATTCTTTCCTTCATTCGCTACAAATTTCATTTTAAATCCCCCTAAAATAATTTTATTTTTTTATCATACCATTACAAATTCTATATTATACCTTAATATAGTAAAATTTCAAGTGCATTTTAGAGAAAAAAAGATACCACACATAATGTGTGGTACCTTTCTATTAGTCTTTATCTTCATTAATAGAATCTTGAGCTTCTTTAAACATATCATCAATACGTTTACTTTCTAATTGTGCTTCTTTAACTTTTGCTATTAATTTTGCTCTCTTTAAAAGTTGCTGTCTATTAATATTTCTTTCACGAACTTCTTTTAAATTTTCTTCTAATTCGTCATCAGAAAAATCTTGTAAGTTTTCAATTAAATCCTCTAAAGGTTGATCAAAATTTATATCATTTATATCTTGTTTATCCTTTGAAATGTTCTTTTTATTTTTTGTTTTTGATTTTTGTTTTTGAACTGATTTTGATTCAGATTTAACATTTTTAGTTGTTTTTAATTTTGTATCATCATTAACAACTTCTTCAGGTTGTGGTTCTGATACTGGCTCAGGTATTGGTTCTACAACTGGTTCAGTCATTGATTCTACAACTGGTTCTGGTTGTGGTTCTGGTACTGGTTCAGCAATTGGCTCTACAACTGGTTCTGGTTGTGGCTCTGGCACTGGTTCAACCATTGGTTCTACAACTGGTTCTGGTTGTGGCTCTGGTACTGGTTCAGCCATTGGTTCTACAACTGGTTCTGGTTGTGGCTCTGGCACTGGTTCAACCATTGGCTCTACAACTGGTTCTGGCTGTGGCTCTGGCACTGGTTCAGCCATTGGCTCTACAACTGGTTCTGGTTGTGGCTCTGGTACTGGTTCATTCATTGGTTCTACAACTGGTTCTGGTTGTGGTCCAGGCATTGGTCCTGGTATTGGACCTGCAACTGGTCCTGGTTGTGGTCCAGGCATTGGTCCTGGTATTGGGCCTGCAACTGGTCCTGATTGTGGTCCAAGCATTGGTCCTGGTATTTGGCTTGCAACTTGCCCTTGCTGTGGTCCAGGCATTGGTCCTGATATTGGGCCTGCAACTGATCCTGGTTGTGGTCCAGGCATTGGCCCTGGTATTGGGCCTGCAGCTGACTCTTGCTGTGGTTCGGGCATTGTCCCTGGTATCGGTCCTGCAACCGGTTCATCTACTTGTAGTCCAGATATTGAACTCATATTATTTTCCTTATTCTCTATTTTATATTTTGCTTCATTTTCGCTTATGTAACCATTTATATAATCACTGTAAAAATCATAATTCATATAACGTAATCCATCTCCCAAAACTTCTAAATGTTGATTGATTTCATCAAGTATACCTGAATAATCAAAATCAACTGGAGTTACTTTTCCAGTAGCACTCCTTACCCCCATTTTATTTAACTCTTCAACTTTTCTTTCTCTAGCATTAATCATATATTTCCTGAAATTATCAGGATTTTTTATATTATTTAATCCAATAGTATTCATTGTACTTTCTAAGTCTTCAGGTGTTAAATAAGGCATCAAATCCAAAACAGGTTTTATTTTTTTTACTATTTCTAATTGTTTCTCATTTTGGTCTACTACTTCTTTTACATGATTAAATAGATGTATTGAATTTTCATATGCAACAACCATATTTTCATCATCTGTTGTTGCCTTCTTTTCTTCTAGTCTTTTTTCTATATTCGAATTAGAAGGATTAATTATTTCTTCTAAGCAATTATAATTACCTGACTCTAATTTCATTATAAGATTTCCATCATTACCTTTATTATCTATACTTAAAGTTAAAAATGTAATCCTATTAAGATCTGAAATTATAACTTGTGCTTTAGAAGAATCTATACTAACAATCAAATCATTATTTAAATTATATTGTTTTATATTTTCTTTTGATCCCATCAATTTATCTGCTGTACATAAAGATTGAAAAACATTTATCCATTGTTTATAACGTTGAACTTCCTCTTTTTTATCTTTTGAATTTGTAAAAAACATTCTATCCCTCCATAAAAATTTTTACACTTATAGTTTATTCTTAAGAATATTTTTTGTCAATAATCTACAATTTTCATCTATTATCCAAACTATCATCCACTAAATTTCCATCAAATCCATAAATTGCCTTACATAGAGGGGTTAATCTTTTTCCTCCAGAAACACTAATTTTTTCTAAATCACTATATATATTATGTAAGTTTATACCATATTTTTTCAAAGTTTCTGCATCCATTTCTTTAAATGCTGGGCAAGGTAATACAGTTCCATCAAATTTTATATCTAGTTTTTCTGTACCAGCTATACACATATGTGACATACTTCCATTTAGTGGAATTCCAATTCTTATATTTCCACTATAATTTTGTCTAGCTTCTTCTAAAATTTTTGAAAATTCCTCTAATTCATTTTTGTCTAATAATAAATTCTGAGCATTTTCTCTTCCTCTTCCTTGAGGCACAAAATTTAATATACTGATATTCTTTACTCCAGCAATTTCCAAACATTCTAGCATATCAGGAAATTCTTTATAATTTGGCTTCATTGGAATAAAATGAACATCTACATCTAATCCAGCAGAACTAGCTCTAATTATTGAATCCATTAAACATGTATTTAATCCCTTTCTTCCCATAAGTTCATTATCTAATTCTTCATCCACTGCTTGCCAATCAAAAACTATTTTATCAAGTCCTAATTTTTTTAGTTTTTCCATTTCTCCTTTTGTTATAGAAGTAAACTCTCCAGGTTTTAGCCATCTTTCATAATATGCTCTTACATTCTTTTTTAGTCTCTCATTCCAAGGCTCATTTTCTTCAATTTCTTTTAGGTCTTTTTCACATTTTTCAGTAATATACTTTTTCATCTCATCAGGCATATCTTCAGACCTTTTTATTCCACTAGTAAAAATAACTGTTCTAATTCCATTTTCTTTACAGAATTCAACCATGTCAAATAATTGTGGATGTAAAAAAGGTTCTCCTCCAGAAATAGAGACTTCTCCTATTCCACCCTGTTTCATAAAATGTTCAATTGTTGCTCTAAATTTGTCAAACGATATTATAGTTTTCTTATCTTTTGAAGAATTTGAAGAACAAAATTTGCAATTATTTGGACAAGCCTGTAAAACTTCAAAGCACAAATCTTTTAACATGTTATTCCTCTTTCTTTATTTAGATATATCTTTATAAATAAAACAATGTGTTTCATAAATCAAGCAAATTTAAAATATTTTTATATCAAACTTAAATTTATAAAACACATCAAAATTATTTTATATTTTTATTTCTTATGTAACTTTCTTTAAATTCTTTTTCTAGAATATCCATACATATTGTATCATAATATTTACCATTTATAAATCTATTTTCACGGATTCTTCCCATTTCTTTAAATCCACACTTTTTATAACATTTAAAAGCTCTTTCATTAAAGCTAAGTAACTTCAATTTAATACAATGTAAATTCATATAATTAAAACCATAATCTAATAACAACCTTATTGCTTCTGTTCCATAACCTTTGCTTAAATAATCTTTGTCACCAATAAAAATACCTAAAGTTGCTTCTCTATTCATATGATCAATTCCTTCTAAAGAAATATTACCAATTAATTTATCTTCATCTAAAGTCACAATAGAAAATGTTGCCTCAACATTTATGTTATCTTGTAAATATTTCTTTTCCGCTTCTAAAGTCACAATTGCACCACTTCTACCTGTGTAATCAGTAACCTCAAAATCATTCATCCATTCCGTAAATTGTTCTGCATCATCAACATTTCTTGGAGATAAATATATTCTATCCCCAACTAATTTCTTAAAGTACTTCATGTTTATCCCCCATTTCTTATTTTAATTCTTATTTGTCATTATTTTTAAATACTTATCCGTAAATTTGCTAACTTCATTTCTTTTTTCTTTCAGTGTTTCAATTAATTCTTTTGCATCCTTCATAGCATTTTTATATTCTTGCTCGCTTACTTCTAGTCTATCATAGGCATCTTTTAATTCATCTTCATCTAATAGTTTTATTTCTCCTTTATACGTAATTAAAACATCAAGATATAAATCATCTTCATATGGTCTTCCGTCTTCTTTACCTATTTTTCTTGCTATATCAAAATACCATTCAACAGGCTCATCTTTTTCATCATACATAGCAGTTAATTTTACTTTGCTACTATAATCATAAAACTCAAGCCATTTATAATTATCATTTGCCATATATTTATTAGTATTTGGAATTAAAAAAGGCTTCTCCATTTTATTAAATTTAATTAGTGCAATATCACCTTTAAAATCTGGATTATTAAAGCTTCTAATTTCTAAGCTTCCATCTTTAAGGTATTCAAAATTATCTGGAGTTGTAACGAATCTTTTTTTCAAACTAATCCAATACCTTTGCACAATTTCATTATTATAAATTATTTCATTATCTAAAACTCCACCATTATTTTGAATTGATTTTGCAGATCCAATATTGCTCTTATCACAATCCATCAAAACATTATCTATACCTAATTCTTTGCATTTTATAAGTGCTAACCTTATTTGTTCTGTGGCATAACCTTTTCTTCTTTCAGAAGGTCTTACACTATCTCCTATGTGACCTCCATAATTTAATAGTCTCTCATTTAAATAATGTCTGATTTGCACATTTCCTACAATTCTTCCATCAGATTTTCTTATAGTTAAATATAAAGTTGCCGGAATTCTATCATTATCAACTTTTTCTGGTGAAACATCATTTTGAATTTTTTCAAGCCATTTATCAAAATCTCTGATTTCATCAAGTCTGCCATCTCCTGCGATTTCATTTTCCCCATTATCAATAAATTCTTGTAAATATTCCTCAACTTGTTTCTTATATTCTTTTGTTGGAAATACCAACTCTAATTCGTCAGTAATTACACTTCTATCCATTTTCTCATCTCCTAAAAAAAAAGCCTTGCAAAGAAAATCTTTAAGACTCCTTCGCAAGACTTTAATATCTTACTATTCTAAAGTGTAAGTAACTATCCTATTTTTAGTTACCCTTTACCGCTCAAGCACAACGTACTTTAGGTAAACTCTTAAATATGTAAATAATTGTAGCATCTTTTGATATATCTGTCAAATGTAGCATTCTTCTATTTTTAGAATATCAAAATTATTCAATTATAATTTTGCTTATTCTTTCACCAGAATATTCAAAAGAAACACTGTATCTTTGAGAAGCTCTTATACTTGTTCTTAGACTATTTAATTCACTATCTGATGCATATGTAGTTCCTTCATATTCAACTTCAATTGGATAATCATCATTAGAAGCATTACTTGATATTACTTGTCTAATCAACATTCCTATATCTCCTCCAGATATACTATCTCCTTCATAAATTTCAAATGCAGCATTAAATAATTGTGCCTCTTGTTCTGAAAGTTCTTTTCCTGCTGAATTAACAGTATTTCTTGCTTCTTCATATGTTTCCCTTGCCATATCTAATTCACTATCTTCATCATCATCATCATCTGCTTTTTTACTCTCAGATGTGCTTTTACTTTCTGAAGAAGAATCTTCATCAGAATTTTTAGATATAACAACACATGCAACTACAACACATACTATTACAACAATTAAAACAACACTAAGAATTAAAATCAATTTTTTGTTTTTCATAACTATCTCTCCTTTTTTATTTTAATATTAAACATCTTTTTTATTTTTTAGTTCCATATAAGTCACACACTCAACATGTGATGTATAAGGAAACATATCAACTGGTGTCACTTCTTTTATTTCATACTTTTCAGCAAACATTTTTAAATCTCTTGCAAGTGTAGCTGGATTACAGCTAACATATACAATTCTATTTGGTTCTACTTCTAGAATTGTATTTACTACTTGCTTTTCACAGCCTTTTCTTGGAGGATCTATAAAAATTACATCTGGCTTAATATTATTTTCTTCAATAAATTTTGGTAAAGTATTTTCTACATCTCCAACAAAAAATTCAGCATTTTCTATATTATTTTTAATTGCATTTTCTTTTGCATCTTCAATTGCTTCAGGTATAGTTTCCATTCCATATAATTTTTTTACTTTTTTAGATGCACAAATGCCTATTGTTCCAATTCCACAATACAAATCAAATACAGTTTCATTTCCTGTTAAATTTGCACACTCAATTGCTTTATAATAAAGCTTCTCTGTTTGAACTGGATTTACTTGATAAAATGACATTGGAGAAATTTTAAAACTAAATCCTAACAACTCATCATGAATATATCCATCGCCATATAGAATTTCATTTTTCTCACCTAAGATAACATTTGTATTAAAATCATTTATGTTTTTTATAATAGTTTTAACATCTGGAAAACTTTCAATTATATATTTTACTAAATCTTTTTCCTTATTAATTTTCTTCTTATTAGTAACAATCGTAACCATAACTTCATCAGTTTTAATTCCTATTCTTAAAACTAAATGTCTAATTTCTCCTGATAAATTAATTTCATCATAAACAGGAATTTTATTATTTTTTATAAAAGAAAAAATTCCATTTGCGATTTCTTGTAATCTTTCATTTTGTATAAAACAACTTTCTGTAGGAACAATTCTATGAGTTCTTTCAGCAAATATTCCCATAACAGGTTTATTATCAATACCTTTACCTATTGGATATTGTAATTTGTTTCTGTAAAATAGTGGCTTGTCCATTCCAATAATTTCATTTACTTGCAATTCTATTCCTTGTTTTTTTAAAGTCGTTTCTACACTTTGCCTTTTTATTTTCAAAGTTTCTTCATATTCTATATGTCTTAATGCACATCCTCCACATTTTTCATAGATTTCACATTCATCTTTTCTTCTTAATTTTGATGGATTTATTATTTCTTCAATCTTTGCAAAAGCATGAGTTGTCAGCACTTTAAGTATTTTAATTTTAACAACTTCATCTTTAATTGCACCAGGAATAAAAACAACTAAATCATCAATTTTAGCAATTCCTTCACCTTTAAATCCGCTATCTGTAACTTTTACTTGATAAATATCATTTTTCTTAATACTCATCTTTACTCCTTTTTAAACTGATATAATAATATCAAAAATGTATTCCTTATTCAAGCAAAAAAGCGTACTTGTTTTTAAAATCAAATACGCTCTATTATTTATAATATTATGCAGATTAATCCTCCGCTTCCCTCATTTACTATTCTCTGCAATGTCTCTTGAATTTTCATTTGAGCATCTTCAGGCATTCTTGCCAATTTATTTTGGAGACCTTCATTAACTAGTTCATGTACACTTTTACCAAAAATATTAGATTCCCAAATTTTCTTTTTATCTTCTTCAAATTCTGAAAGCAAGTATTTTACAAGCTCTTCTGATTGTTTTTCACTGCCTACAATTGGAGCAATTTCAGTTTCTGTGTTAATTTGTATCATATGTAATGATGGTGCTTTAGCCTTTAGTTTTACTCCGTATTTTGAGCCCTGTCTTATTATTTCTGGTTCTTCTAGTATCAAATCATCTATTCCTGGATTTACAATTCCATAACCCTTTTCTTTTACCTCATGTAATGCATATTCGAGTTTGTCGTATTCTTTCTTAATTTTAGAAAACTCTGTTATCTTAGCAAATAATTTACCTTCATTTGAAATTTCTTCGCCAGTAATCTCTGTAAGAACTTTATAAAATAATTCTTCTTTTAAAGAAATATTTATATTTACATTACCGTTTCCTAAATCTATTTTTTGAATCTCGGTTCTTTCAATAATTTCTGTTGATTGTAATTTTTTTATCTCATCACTTATTTCTTTTAGTTTCTTTGTTTCATTAAAACACTCTTTTATTTCTTTAAATAATTCCATCTTAATTTCATTAGTATCTGTTAGGCCCTCTACCCATCTTGGGAATTTAATATTTATTTGCTCTATCGGAAACTCAAATAGAATTTTTGAAAAGATATTATTTATATCATCTAGATTTATATCTGTACAATTTAATCTAACTACTGCCGTGCCATATTTCTCTTCCAATTCATTAGCTAAATTTATATTTTCATCACTGTTAGGATTTTCAGCATTTAAAACAATTACAAATGGTTTCTTCTTTGCAACAAGCTCTTTAGCAACTCTCTCTTCTGGTTCAACATAATCTTCTCTTGGTATTCCTGTAATTGACCCATCTGTAGTAACTAAAACAGCTATACTAGAATGTTCTTCAATAACTTTTCTTGTTCCAATTTCAGCAGCTCTCTCAAAAGGAATTTCTTCATCAGACCATGGTGTTTTTACCATTCTTGGCATATCATCTTCTAAATATCCGATAGCATTATTTACTAGATACCCTACACAGTCTACCATTCTAGCTTTCAACTTTAGATTATCTGCTAAAGTAATTTCAACAGCTTCATTTGGAATAAATTTTGGTTCAGTAGTCATTATAGTTTTTCCACCAGCACTTTGTGGGAGTTCGTCAATAGCCCTTTCTTTTTTGTATTCATTATCAATATTTGGTAAAACTAATAACTCCATAAACTTTTTGATAAATGTAGATTTTCCTGTTCGTACAGGACCTACAACACCAACATATATATCACCATCTGTTCTCTCTGCAATATCTTTATATATATCCAAATTCTCCATAACACCCTCCTAAATATCTTTGGACTACTACTTTTAATTAATGTATATTTTAAAATTTATGTTTTATTCCTAAAAATTTGTTAATACTAAAAATAAATATTAAAAAGGAGTTTATATGCTAAAAAAGTTTTTTAATGAATTATTTGCTTACACACCAACATCTAAATACGATTATAAAATTTCAGAAACACAGCCACAAAACAATGAAAAAGAAAAAAAGATAACTAAAAAAGTATCATCATCTCTTTCAGAAAACATTGATTTTTTAACTGTAAAATTTAATATTTTAATAAATAGCGATGTCAATATTAGATATTTCACTTTAAATGCTAAAGGTAAACAATATAAAGCTGCTATAGTTTATATTGATGGAATGGTTGAAAACGAAATAGTAAATAATTTTCTTTTAAAGCCATTGATGATGAAAAATAAAACTAATCTAGATCCATCAAACGAAACTTTAATTATAAACAAATCTGACGACTTAAATTATCACACAACTAAAATGCCTAATATAGCTGATTTAGTTTATAATTCTTTAATTCCACAAAATAGTGTTTCAGAAGAACAAGACTTTTCAACTATAATAGACAAAATTAATAATGGTTTTTCTTGTTTATTAATAGATACTGTTAATTCTGCATTTTGTGTTGAAGCTAAAGGTTATAAAACTAGAAGTATAACTGCACCACAAAACGAAATTGTTGTAAGAGGTTCGCAAGAAGCTTTTGTTGAAAATCTCCGTACTAATACTTCAATGATTAGAAGAATAATAAATAATGAAAATTTAACTATAGAACAAGTTGAAATTGGTGAAGTTACAAGAACGCAAGTTGTTTTTTGTTATATGAAAAATATCACAAATGAAGACTTAATAAACGAAGTACGCTATAGATTAAATAATTTAAAAGTAGATTCTATTATAAATTCTGGAAACTTAGAACAACTAATCCAAGATGATTCTTCAATTTTGTTCCCACAAATTTTTGCAACAGAACGTTCAGATAGAGCTTGTAACAATATTTTAGCTGGTAGAGTTGTTATCCTAGTAAATGGAAGCCCGTATGCTTTAATTGCTCCAGCAATATTTGTTGATTTCATCACATCTCCTGAAGATACAAATTTGAGGCATCAATATGGTAATCTTTTAAGACTTATTCGTACACTAGCATTTGTAATTGCTATGTTTTTACCTGCATTCTATGTTGCAATAACAAATTTTCATCAAGAACTCCTGCCTACAGAACTGGCATTTGCCATTTCTTCAATGAGGAAATCAATTCCTTTTCCAATCATTGTGGAACTTTTAATAATGGAAATATCTTTTGAACTTATACGTGAAGCAAGCCTTAGAGTTCCATCTCCTATTGGCTCAACAATTGGCATAATTCGGTGGTCTTGTACTTGGTGAGGCTGCCGTATCTGCAAATCTTGTAAGTCCATTATTAATTATTATTGTTGCACTTACAGGTATATGTTCTTATGCAATCCCTGACTTTTCTTTAAACCTTACTATTAGAGCATTTAGATTTTTATTTATAATTCTCGCATATCTAGCAGGTTTTTTAGGAATAAGTGCTGGAATATTTGTTGAACTAATTTTATTATCAAAATTGCAATCATTTGGAGCTTCATACTTTTCTCCATATCTTCCATCAAGCAATAAGAACACAGACGCATCTTATTATATAACTCCAATATGGAAACGTGAAAAAAGAAGTAGCTTTTTAAATACAAAAAAACCTGATCAAGAAGGCAGAATAAGTATGCAATGGAAATCAAAATAGAAAGGACATTCTGTATTAATTATGAATTATAAAATTGGAAAATTTGAGGCAATTTTTCTTGTTTTAATAGTAATGATGAACAAAATATTATTAAACATGCCAAAAGAAATTATAAAGCAATCTAAAACAGGTGCCCCAATAAATATAATTTTCGTTGGTATAATAGCTGTTTTATTTGCAATATTAATAATCAAACTTTTCAAGAAATTTCCTAATGAAGATATTATAGATATTAGTGAATATATCGGAAAAAAGCCCCTAAAAATATTTATAGGAATCATTTTTGAATTGCTATTTTCGTTGATAATAGTTACTGTAGTATTTGAATTTTCTAATTTACTTCAAAAAATATATTTTCCAAATACTCCTACATCATTAATTTTATTAATATTTTTAGGTTCGATTGGATTTGCAAATTTAATTGGATTCAAATCAATCATAAAAACAAATTCTATAGTCGTTGTCCTTATTTTAGCTAGTTTAATAGTTATTTTTGCTGGTACTATAAAATCATTAAATTTCAATAGACTAAATCCAATTCTTGGACAAAATATTGAAACAACTTTTCTAGAAGGTCTTTCAAATATATTTGCATATGGTGGATTAATTTATTTATTTTTCATTTCTCCATTTTTAAAAAATAAAAAAGATTATCCATCAATTGCAATAACTTCCATAACAGTATCAGGAATATTCCTACTATTCTCAACTATAATACTTCTAGCCCTATTCCCTTTCATAACACATAGCGAAGAATTGCTTTCTATGTATTTACTTACAAGATGCATAGAATTCGGAACAGTATTTCAAAGAACAGATGCAATATTCATTTTCCTTTGGATAATTTCAGCTTTTTCTTATTTAAGCATTTCTCTTATGTTTATGATTAATATATTTAAAAAACTAACAAATTGTAACGACTCTACAAATTATTCTTACTCTTTCATAGCAATACTGTTTTCAATAATTGTGCTTTTTGAGAATCAATCATTATTTAAATTTTTAGAAACCATAATATATAAATATTTTATTCTTGGAATATTATGCCTCTGCTTAGCTATTCTGGTAATTGGAAATATCAAGAAAAAGATCAGAAAGGAAATTTAGATGAAAAAAATACTGTTAGTAACCTCATTACTTCTTGCCTTATTAATTACATTTATCGAAGCATATGATGTACGAAACGTTGAAAGCCTATCTTATGTCATTGCAATTGGAATTGATAAATCTAATTCAAAAGATGAACCTTTAAGTCTAACTATACAAATTGCTAAACCAGATACTTCTGAAGGAAATGGAACAAAAATAAAAAGTGAAATTAATACTGTTCAATGTAACTCATTTAACTTAGGCCTTGCAATGCTTAATTTGGCAAATGTAAATGAATTAAATTTATCACATTGTAGCGTTATTATAATTTCTGAAGAGTTAGCAAGAGAAGGAATTGAAGATTTTATAAATACTGTTGCAAACAATATTGAAATAAGACCAACTTGTAATATTTTAATAAGTAAAGAAAAAGCAAAAGACTACTTAGAAGTTACATCGAAAATTGAAGATATTTCAGCTAAATTTTATAATTCATATATAAATTCAGCAGAGATAACCTCTTATGTAACGCCTTGTGAACTTTCAGATTTTTATTCAAGTCTGCATCAAGATGTAAAAACACCAGTTGCTCTTTATAGTTTCACAAAAGATGATAATATAGAAAGCTTAGGACTAGCCGTTTTTAAAGATTATAAAATGGTTGGCAGATTATCCGGATTAGATACAATTTGTTATAACATTTTAACAAATAACTTTAAGCAAGCAACAATTGAAGTTTATAATCCTCAAGATCCTTCATTATCTCTATCTGTTGCAATTTCTGATTTTAAAGATACTGATATAAATGTTACCTTAGAAAATGGTATCCCCAAAATAAATTGTGATGTACAGATTAAAGCTGTTCTATTATCAGCAAATAAGGATTTTGATTTTTCTAATGAACAAAGTCTAAAAGAAATTGAATCAGAAATAAATAGTTTTTTAGATCAACATATTACCGCATTCTTATATCAGACGTCACAAGAATATAAAAGTGATATAGTTGGATTTGAGGGTTATTTTAAAAGAAACTTCTTAACACAAGATGAATTAGATAAATATAATTGGGAAGAAATATATCAAAAAGCTGAGTTCAATGTTAAAACAGAGAATTATCTAAAATCAGGTTTCTTATTTTCTAAAAATTAATAAAAGGAGTTTTAAATGAAATTTGTTGTAATTCTATTATCAATATATGCATTCTTAGAAAGTACATCTTATGGCATTTATGAGTATCAAGAAAATCAAAATAAAATCCGGTGGAATAAGTATTTTTATACTATCTTCCATCGGACTAGTTCTCCCTATATTCAGTATTTTAATTTAATTTAAAACTATGTGGTAATAAATCACTAATTGTATAACAGTCAGTTTTTCCATCATAATATGCATAAATTTTAAAATTACTATCAACAAATTCTGACATAAATTGTCTGCAATATCCACAAGGAAGACACTCTTCGAGGATATCTGAATTTGGCTTGCCCCCAACAACAATAATATATTCAAAATCATATTCACCTTCAGAAATAGCTTTACTAAAAGCCACTCTCTCAGCGCATATGCTTTGAATTGAACTATTATCTATATTACATCCAGTATATTTTTTTCCACTCTTCATTTTTAATAGACATCCAACTTTATAAATTTTAGAATAAGCATTTTTTCTTGCTTCTATTGCTAACTTAATATCTTCTTCCATAAAAATCCCCTTCTTTTTCTCATTATTTTTTATACTACTGTTAATATACAAACAACAGTGGACTTTGCAATTAATTTAAATTTTACTTTAAACCAATTGCAAAGTCCACTGCTATTTTTATTGTAATCCATATTTTTTCTTAAATTTATCAGCTCTACCACCAGTAGTTTCTCTTTTTAAATTACCTGTCCAGAATGGATGGCATTTTGAACAAATATCAACTTTCATATCAGCTTTTGTTGAGTTTGTTTCAATTACGTTTCCACATGCACATGTAATAGTAGCTGTTGTGTAATTTGGATGTATTCCCTCTTTCATGTAATTCACCTCTTCCTTACTTTTCTTAACAATATCTTTTACATCTTAACATAATAATTTATATTTTTCAATAGTTTTATTGATTTTCATTTTTATTATTATTGTTATCTTTATCTTTTTCTCCACCAGTAATTGTTGTAACCGTGTTAGAAACAGTACTTTTTATACTGTCTGTGAAAGAAACTCTTTTTACTAGTTTATAAGTAATATTAAATAAACATGCAACAATTAAAATGAAAAAACCAATTCTTTTCCACCATTTTGCAAGCATAATTTTAACTCCTTTCACTAACGTTACATCATATATTATAACTAGATTTTATTGATTTGTCAATGTAAAAGCTTTAAGTTCTAAACAAATAAAACCACTTACTAATAATTTTTTTGCCCATATTAAAGAAATTTATTTTTTCTACATCTTCATTAGCAACTAAACTTACACTTTGCACAACATTACCAGCAATTTTATAATTTACCATTCCAAGTTCCTGCCCTTTATGTATTGGAGCTTGGATATTTTCATCAACCACAACCTCTTGTTCAACATTTACGTCATCATTTTTACTAATCATTTTTCCACTAGATTCAGAATAACTTAGAGCAACTTCTGAATTTATTCCTTTTTGAACAGGTACATTCATAACATTTTCCCCAGCTTCGCTGAATTTTTTATATTGATAATTACTAAATCCATAATCTAATAATTTTTTTGCACAATTAAATCTTTCTTTTGTTGAAGGTGCTCTCATAACAACTGCAATAAGTGATAAACCATCTCTTGTAGCACTTGCTGACAAATTAAATAAAGCTAAAGAAGTTGACCCCGTTTTTAAACCTGTTGCACCTTCATAATTTTTTATTAATTTATTTGTATTAACAAGTTCTGATTTTCCATCTCTTAATGAATCCATCCATATTTTAGTATATTTCATAACATCTGGATGTTTAGATAATAATTCTCTGGACATAACCGCAATATCGTAACTTGAAGAAACATGGCCATCTTCATCAATTCCATGACAATTTTTAAATGTAGTATCATTCATTCCTAAATCTTTTGCTTTTTGGTTCATTTTTTCAACAAAAACTTCTTCACTACCACAAATATGCTCTGCCATTGCAACAGTGCAATCATTTGCAGAAACAACACATATTGCTTTTAACATCTCATCAACAGAAAGACTTTCTCTTGTATCTAACCATATTTGTGAACCTCCCATTTTAGAGGCATTTTCACTACAAGAAACCATATCATCATAAGATAAATTGCCACTATCTATTTCTTCCATTATTAATAAAATAGTCATAATTTTTGTAACACTTGCTGGTCTTAGTTTTTCGTGAGGATTAGATTCATATAACACTTCACCAGTATCTTGAGAAATTAAAATTGCACTTTCACAAGATAAATCTAAAAAATCTTCATCTTCCTCTGCCATCGCAGAAGTCTCTACAGTATTATCTGACCACACATACTTAGTATCTTTCTCAATATAAGCATAAGCAAAATTTGTCTGTACAAGCATTGTTAATATAATAAAAAAAGTAAAGATCTTAATAAAAATTTTCATATATTTTCCTCCAAATTGTTTACTAAAATTATATTTTGACAAGGCGAAAATATGAACATTTCTAAAAACATCCTATACTTTTATAGAGCAAAGCCTTTATATGATAGGAAATGCGGAGCATTTTTCTATTATAGAACAAAAGCGGACATTTATATATATCATACTATGTAAATTTATTACA
>CANQPZ010000029.1 GCA_947625895.1 uncultured Clostridia bacterium
GTACAACCACAACAACCAGACGCCGGAACATTACCAGGATTAGATGATCCATTTGCAAATACAGTACAACCACAACAACCAGACGCTGGAACATTACCAGGATTAGATGATCCATTTGCAAATACAGTACAACCACAACAACCAGACGCCGGAACGTTACCAGGATTAGATGATCCATTTGCAAATACAGTACAACCACAACAACCAGATGCCGGAACGTTACCAGGATTAGATGATCCATTTGCAAATACAGTACAACCACAACAACCAGATGCCGGAACATTGCCAGGATTTGATGATTCATTTGCAAACGTAGCACAGCCACAACAACCAGACGTTGGAGCATTACCAGGATTTGATGATTTAGAAGATTTAAACTCAAGCAATATGCAACAGTATAATGCAGATGAGATAATTAATGATTCTAATAATCCAATCTCACCAATTGAAGAAAAGATAGAAAATCAAATAGAAGAAAATCCTGTAGATAACTTAGTTGAAGATTTTGTTGAATTATCAGAAAACAATATGCAAAATTCTTATAACCCAGTAGATAATAATATTCCTGGTGTTGCAATTCCAGGAATAGAAACAGAGCCAAAAGTAGCTAACTCTTATAGTCCTAGTATGGAGAAAAGAGAAACTATTCAACAACTAGAAAAGAATAAAGTTTATCAAACAGGAAGCTTAGAAACAGCTTTAACAAAAGATAAGAAGATAGTTGCTTTTGTAGGAACAAGTAAGAATGGTACATCATTCTTAATAAATAATTTAGCATGTTTATTCTCTTCAATTGGAGTAAAAACAGCTATATTAGATATGACACAAAATAAAAATTCATATTATATATATACAAACAATGATGAAAAACTTAGAAATATAGCCTTCACAAGTATAGAAAAACTAGAAAAAGGAACAGCAGAAGGAATCAAAGTTGACAGAAATTTAGATGTATACACAGCAATGCCAAACGATGGAAAAGATTATTCTAATAGCGAAGCAATTTTATCTACATTAGTACAAAATGCATCATTAGTATTAATAGATTGCGATTTTAATACTGATTATGGATATTTTGCAAATGCTCAAGAAATATATATAGTACAATCAATGGATATTCTAACAATTCAACCACTAACAGCATTCTTAAGAGATTTGAAAACAAGAGGATTATTAGAACAAGATAAATTAAGAGTTGTTATTAATAAAGAATTGAAAGTAAAAGGTTTATCATCAAAAGCAGTAATTGGTGGTACAGCATTTTATAATGATCCATCAATGTCATTTATGACAGAATTATTTAACAAGGATAAAATAAAAGCTTGTACAATACCTTTTGATGAAAATGTATATTCTAAATACTTGGAAGCAATGCTAAATTGTGTAATATCAATAAATGGATATTCTAAGAATTTTATGAATAGCTTAAAAATATTAGGAAATATGGTTTACCCTCTATTAAGTAAACAAACATATAACCCACAACAACCACCAGCAAATACATTCAATAATAGCAAGTTTTCAAGCCAGACAAATGATACCTTAAATCAAATGAAAAATAATTATTAATACGAAGAGGTGAAAATAGTGGCGCTAATACCAATAATTGTATTAATTGGAATAATAGGAATTCTAATTTTTTACAATATCAACATTAAAAAGAAACTTACAACATTTAATAACGTTTCTTCCAAAGTTAATAAATTAAACGCATTACAAGATTTTATGAACATAACTGGTGAAGATTTGCCAGTTGATGAAAAAATAAAAAAAGTTAATGAAGTTTTAATAGATAAATTCGAAATAAAATATTCAACTATAGTAGTATTTGATGGAGCAGAGTATGTACTAAAAGCATCAAATACAGATGAAAAATACTGGAAGAACCTAACAAATTTACATACACAGGATGTTTTTAAAGATAGTATTAGTACTGCAACACCTAAATATATAACAATAGACTCTGAAGATGAAAAATTACCTTATCAAGAACTAGATTTTTCAAGAGCAAAGTCAGCAATGTTTTTTCCATTATACATAGATAATGTGTATATAGGATATTGGATAATTGAAAGCTCTGTTATACACGCATTTGATGATACAGACACAACTTTATTAGAGGTAATAAAAGATGATATAGTATCAATATTAAAAACAGTTTCATATCAAACAGCAATGGAAAGCATTGTAAGAGTTGATCAATTTACAGGATTATATTCAGCAGAATATTTATATGGACAAGCTAAAGCAAAAATAGATTCAGAAGCAACATCGATAGTAACAATGTTTAAAATAACAAATATACAAGAAATTAATGAAAAATATTCAAGAACAACAGGAAATAATATAATTATAACAGTTTCTAACTGGGCAAAAACATATGTAAAAACTACAGATGTATTTGTAAGATATATGGGACCTAAGTTTGCATTAGTATTTATAGGACAAAGCGAAGAAGAAGCAACAGAAACAATAAAGGCATTAAAGGCAGACTTAGAAGATACACAAGTAGAATATATAAATCCTGAAACATCTGAATCAGAACAAGTTAGACCTAGAGTTAACTTTGCAGTAGGAAATTATTATAAAGGTACAGGTATTGAAAGTGTAACTAAAAAGTTAGAAGAATACTTAGATCAAGCACCTTTAGATGAACATAATATTAATTTTATTTAAAAAGGAGAAAATATGGATTTCGACAAAACAATGAGTTTTAAAGTAGAAAAGGACTCAAGTCTTGAAACTAAAGAAGTTATGAAAAAAGTTTATGAGGCATTAGTAGAAAAAGGTTATAATCCAATTAATCAAATAGTTGGTTATATCTTATCTGGTGATCCAACTTATATAACTAGCCATAATGATGCAAGAAACTTAATTAGAAAAGTTGAAAGAGATGAATTACTTGAAAAAATGGTAAAAAATTATATAGGAATTGATAAATAGATGAGAACTTTAGCTATAGATTATGGAGATAGTAGAGTTGGGCTTGCTATTACAGATGCATTAGGTATTACTGCGCAAGGGCTTGAAACTATTTACCATAAAGGAAATGATAAAATCGTACTAAAACGATTAGATGAAATATTAGAAGAATACGAAATAGATACTATAGTAGTTGGAAAACCATTAAATTTAAATGGAACTAGCTCAAAAAGAATGGAAATAACAGATAAATTTATTCACAAATTAAAATGTAAATACAATAAGTTGAAAATTGAAACCCAAGATGAAAGATTAACAACAGTAGAAGCCCACAGAACAATGAATGATTTGGGGATAAATCCAAAGAAAAAGAAAGATTTAGTGGATACAATAGCTGCTGTTTATATTCTAGAAACGTATATGAATAAATAGTTTTTAAATTTGAAGTATAAATTCTTCAATAAAAATAAATAAGTGAATATAACAATTTTTAGAATTGATTATAACATTCATAAATAAACGAAAGGAGAAAAAAATATGGATAACGAAGAAAAAAACACACCTGAAATGGAGGACGAACTAGATAATGTAATAGTTCTTAATGACGAAAACGGAAATGAAGTTCAATTTGAATTTTTAGATTTAATAGAATATGATTCAGAAGAATATGTTGTACTATTACCAGTAGAACAAGTTGAAGACGAAGAAATAGGTGAAGTAGTTATACTAAAAGTAGAACCAACAGAATCAGATGAAGAAGAATCTTATGTTGGAGTTGAAGATGAAGAAACTCTAAATAAAGTATTTGAAATTTTCAAAGAAAAATTTAAAGATGAATTCAACTATGTAGATGACGATAATAGTGAAGAACAACAATAGAATAAGAATCGAACAATATGAACGTTCTTCTTGTTCGAGATGAGCAAAAGAGCGTTTTTCCGTATGTAGGAGGGTGATAAAATGGTAGGAATGTTAAGCTATTTAATCTCTTTTTTAGGAATACTATTTTGGGGATTCAGACTTGTTGTAGTATTTTGTGCAACTATGGAAATGGACTTTATAGTTCAACCAATTAATTTAAATCTTGAAATTGGACTATTGTTCTTATCAATACCATGTTTTGCATTAGTATTAAAAAGACATTTAGGAGGAGCTTTTGCATATTTCATACTATTTACAGCATATTTTGGAAATGACTTGTATAGCAGAATTGTAGGAGGTGTAGGTGGTACACAAGCAATATTAATAGATGCAATAGGAGTCATTTTACCATTAATAACATTAATAGATATAGCAGTAAATAAAGATAGAATGGGAAGCGGTGAAGATAGGAAAACAGTATGGTTCTATGGAAATAAAGATTTTGATAGAGAACTCGATGAGAGAGCAGATAAAAATAATTATAGAACATAAAAAAATGAGATGGAAACATCTCTTTTTTTAGGCCATCTCAAAAATTGATTTGATTTACATAATATGGTATAATTAATAGAGCTGAAATTTTTTTGAAGCTACTATTTTACTTTACGCAGGAGGAACACTACTATGAGCAACGAAATCTTTCGGGGAAACGAGAATACCCAAGCAATGATGTGCTTTGACCAGCACCACGGAAAAAACTTTTATGTACGGTTCTACTCAGAAGATCTGGAAATGGAAATGGCATCCATCATGGATTTTTATGGGAAAAGACCTGAAATGGGAGTTTTTATCTCCGAGAAAAACGGAACCTACAGGGTCTATGCAGAAGGAACGTACAGCAGAAAAAATACAGGCCCTTGGGAGATCCTGATGCATAAGTATTGGTCGCTCTCGAATCAAATCGCTGTAGATGAGGAAAAAGAGGAAAAGTATTATCTCATCAGATTTTCTGATAGCTTCATCGACAACGAACCTCGTAGACTGGCAATTGCGTAAAAAGCTGTGGTAAGCAGACCTAAAACTTCTTAAAAGGAAAACTTACCCAACCCCCGCCTTTGGGCGGGGGATTTCTTTTTAATAAATGATTTATTTATATATGAAATTATGATATAATCTTTAAGAAATTCTAATAAACAAAAGGAAAACCAATGAAAAAAATTGAACATTTTATAATAGTTATAACTTTATTATTAACTATATGCATGATAATAAAGTGGCTTAATCCACTAGCAGAATTTATAAATTTGAAAGACAATTTTCAAATGATTCACCATACACAAATGGAAACTGAAATAAAATTTAATAACTTTTACAATAAATATTTAAAAAATGAAGATGTACTAGGAATGACAAAAAATATCAGAGAAATGATTTCATATAAGAATAATTGGGGAGAAAATGACCCAATATGGTATGGACTAACAAATTATAATGGTAATTGTTATGTACATGCAATGTTACTAAAGAAAGCATTAGATAAAAAAGGAATAGAAAATTATTTAATATATACAACAGATCATACTCATTATTGGAATTTGGTAAAAGAAGGAGATATATATCGTCATTATGATTCAACTAGTGGAAATCATCTTGTAGGCCCAGTAAATGATGATGAAAAATATGAATCAATACAACATCAACATCACGCACAAAGAGATTGGGATAGAAATTTATTTCCTAAAGCAGAGTGACAATTATAAAAGATTATTAATAAAATCGGAGTGATAAGAGATATGTTTTATATTGCACAATTATTAGGATTAATGGCGCTAATAATTCTTGTAGTAAGCTTTCAAAAAAATAAAAAAGATACTTTACTAAAATATCAAATTTTTTCAAGCTTATTATTTGCTTTACAATATTTATTTTTAAATGCAATTTCTGGATGTTTAATGAATCTGATGACAGTAATAAGAAACCTTATATTTAAAAAATATAATAATAAAATTCCAATCATATATTTAATACTAATTATTATATGTATGGTCACTTTATCAGTATTTTCATACAACGGAATTATTAGTATATTACCTACTATAGCAGTAATATTATATAGCATTGCTGTATGGCAAAAAAATCTAACTATAACAAGAATTATTGAAATAATTTCTTGCTCGCTTTTTATAATCTATAACATTAAAGTTTTAGCAATAAGTGGCTTAATATCAACATTTATAGAAATGATTTCAGCTATAATAGCAATATATAGATTTGATATAAAAAAATACAGAACAAATAAAAATTAAATTATTAGGAGTTAGAAATGAGTAAAAACGCTAGAGTAATAATTGTTATATTTTTAGGAATGTTTGGCATTCACAAATTTATAGATAAAGATTATAAAATGGGAATAATATATTTATTCACATTCGGTTTATTTGGAATAGGATGGATTATTGATATATTTAAAGAACTAAGTGGAAAAGGAAACCATAAAAGCAAATCATTAATGACAAGAGAAAGTTTAAAGTTGATAGCTCAAGGTCATTTACCTAGATTAGAAGTTTCAAATCTTAATTTGTCAAATGATGAAATATGCCACTTTGCAGACATAGGTTATACTTTTAAGGATAAAACAATAACAACAGGATACGTAGGAAAGAGCAGTGGATATAGCATAAAGCCTTCTCAGGGATTATCATATAGAACAGGTGAAACAAGAAAAGAAGCAATAAGAGAAACTCAAAGAACCACATATAAAGGAGAATTATATATTACAAATAAAAGAGTAATATATAGTTCAACAAATGAGTGTTTTGACAAAACTTTTGATAAAATAACATCAATAATTGAGACTAAAGACGGAATATTATTACAAATAGGTTCCGCATCCTACTCAATAATAATAAAAACTCATTCTGAATTTGTAAAAGTATTTAATATGTTGAAAAATAATATTTATGAACATTAGAAATAATAAAAAAAATAATACAAGTTGTGAGGAAGTTAAAGAATGGATAAATATATAATAGTCACAACGCTTTGTGATAAAGAAGAAATAGCAAACAAGATAATAGATACATTACTTGAAAAAAGATTAGTGTCCGGAAGTCATATTATGAAAGTTCACTCTAAATATTGGTGGAATAATCAATTAGAAGAATCTGATGAATACAAATTAGAGTTTAGGACAAAAGAGAGCAAATTTACAGAAATAGAAAGTGAAATAAAGAAAATACATAATTATGAAGTTGCTGAAATTTCAAGTTTTGAAATAAAAAATGCAAGTAAAGAATTTTTAAATTGGATAGATGAAAATATAAAATAAAGGAAGTGAAAAGATGGATAATAACAAAACAAATATCAACTGGTATCCAGGTCATATGGCAAAAACTAAAAGACAGATAATAGAAGATTTAAGATTAGTAGATGTAGTTATCGAAATACTTGATGCACGTATACCAATATCAAGTCAAAATCCAGATATTGCACATTTGCTACATAACAAAAAAAGAATAGTCGTTTTAAATAAGTCAGATTTAGCAGAACCAAATGAAACAAAAAAATGGATAGATTATTTTAAACAAAGAAATATTGAAGCTATCGAAACTAATTCAAATCAAGGTAAAGGAACAAATCAAATTACACGAATTATAGAGAAATTAATGGAAGACGAATTAAAAGCTCAAAGTGAAAGAGGAAGAATTAGAAAAACAATAAGAGTAATGATAGTAGGAATACCTAATGTTGGGAAATCATCTCTTATTAATAGAATGGCAAATAAAACTACAATGGAAGTTGGAAATAAACCAGGAGTAACAAAACAAAAACAATGGATAAGAATAGGAAAACAAATAGAATTATTAGATACTCCAGGTGTATTATGGCCTAAATTTGAAAATGAAAAAGTAGGCTTAAACTTAGCATATACAGGAAGTATAAAGGAAGAAGTATTAGAAAAAACAGAAGTTGCATATTCATTAATTAAATATTTAGATGAAAATTATCCAGAAAAATTATATGAAAAATACAAAATTTCCAAAGAAGAAATTGAGAATATAAAAAAATATCCAAATTACCATTTAGAATTAATGTACCTAATAGGAAGGAAAAGAGGTGCACTAGTATCAGGCGGAGTTGTAGATGAAGAAAAAGTATCTAACATAGTTATAGACGATTTCAAAAATGGAAGAATTGGAAAAATAACACTAGAAAAAGCAGAAAGGATATAGTAATGGAACTAATAGAAAGATTGAAAAATGAGGAAGAAATAAATCTTTTATCACCATTAACATGGGCATATGTTGGAGATGCAATATATGAATTATATATTAGAACTTCTTTAATAAATAAAACGAAATTAAAACCACACAAGCTCCATGTAGAATCAATTAAATATGTAAAAGCAAAGGCCCAAGCTGATTTATTAAAGCAAATTTTGCCAGAGTTGACTGACGAAGAGAAGGAAATAGTAAGAAGAGCAAGAAATGCAGAGAATCATCACTTACCTAAAAATGCAGATCCACAAGATTATATGTATGCAACAGCATTTGAAGGACTTATTGGATTTTTATATTTAGCCAAAAAAGATGAAAGACTAAAAGAAATATTGGAAAAAACAGAAATATAAAATATTCTATTGTAAAAAAATTTCACATTATATATAATTCTTATATATTAATCAAAGGAGAAAAAATATGGAAGAAAATAATTTCAATTCAGAAAATCCAAAAAAACCAAATAATCAATTAGACTCAGATATGCAAAACAATCCAATGGATCCAAACATGGGATATAATCCAGTAGACCCAGGAATGCAAAATAACCCAATGGACCCCAATATGGGGTATAATCCAGTAGATCCAGGAATGCAAAACAATCCAATGGATCCAAACATGGAATATAATCCAGTAGATCCAGGAATGCAAAATAATCAGGTGGATCCAAACATGGGATATAATCCAGTAGATCCAGGAATGCAAAATAATCAGGTGGATCCAAACATGGGATATAATCCAGTAGACCCAGGAATGCAAAATAATCAGGTGAATCCAAACATGGGATATAATCCGGTAAATCCAGTAATGCCAAATAATACAATGAACCAACAAACACAATTCGAACAAAATAATGCAGGAATCGAATTTGATCCAGCTGAAGAAGTAAAAAAGAAAACTCAAGAGGCTGAAGCAAATAATATGGAACAAGAAAATCAACAAACATCATTTGATCAAAATACTCAAACAAACACAAACAGTGGAAATAGCATATTTAAAAAATGGTGGTTTTGGCTAATTATTGTATGTGTATTATTAGTTATAATTTTAATAATTGTAGCAGCAGTAAGTTTTGCAAACGCAATTGCAGAGAAATCATCAGAAGTTAAGAATAAAGCTAAAAAGATTGCTAATGAAGTAAATGAAGTATCTAATTATATGAACACAGTAGAAGACGAAGATGAAGATGTGTACAATAATAAAACATCAAATAGTAGTAGCAGAAACACTACTTCATCATCAAAAAGCAACTTGAGTGATGCTGAAGAAAGTGCAACATCTTATATAGAGGTTATGCCTTTTTCACGTGATGGATTAATACATCAATTGGAATTCGAAGGATATTCAAATGATGTAGCAACTCAGGCTGTAGATAACTGTGGAATAGACTGGAAGGAACAAGCTGTAAAGAAAGCCAAAAGCTATTTAGAGTCAATACCTTTTTCATATACAGGATTAATAGACCAATTAGAATATGATAAATTTACAACAGATCAAGCTACATATGGAGTAGATAATTGTAATGCGGATTGGAATAAGCAGGCAGAACTAAAAGCCGAATCATATATGGAGATATTTGATTATACTAGAAGCGAATTAATAGACCAATTAGAATTTGAAGGATTTACATCATCACAAGCTAGTCATGGAGCTGACTCAGTAGGATTATAAAATATAGAATAAAAAATAAAAAAAATGAGTATTAGAAATAATACTCATTTTTTTTTTGGTGACCCCTACGGGAATCGAACCCATGATTCCACCTTGAGAGGGTGGCGTCTTAACCGCTTGACCAAGGGGCCAAAGAATACTATATATTTATACCACACATTTGCTAAAATAGTCAATACAAAAGCAAATAAAAAATTTCTAAAAATACCGAACAAATGTATTGACAAAAAATAAATTAGAAGTATAATAAACATACAAACAAATGTACGGAGGTATATTATGATTGGAACATTACATATTAAAAATGTTGGTATAATTGATGATATTACAATTAACCTAAATGAAGGATTTAATGTGTTTACAGGTGAAACAGGAGCTGGAAAAACTTTAATAATAGATTCACTTCAAATTTTAGCAGGAGGAAGATTCTCAAAAGAAATGATAAGACACGGAGAAAAAAGTTCTTTTGTAGAAATGCTTGTATACCTTAAAGATGAAGAATATATAGTTTCAAGAGAAGTAAATTTGTTAGGAAGAAATATATGTAAAATAAACGGAAGATTAATTACTGTAAGCGAACTTAAAAAATTCATGAACAAAATTATAGATATACATGGTCAACAAGATAACCAAAGCATATTAGAACAATCTAGTCATATTAAATTTTTAGATGATTATATTGGAGATAAAATAAATTTAATAAAACAAGAATATCTAGAAAAATATCAAAGATACATGACAATAAAAAATGAATTAAAAAATAATTATGGTGATGACAAAGAAAAACAAAGAAAATTAGATCTATTAAATTATCAATTAAATGAAATAGAAGAAGCAAATCTAGAAGTAAATGAAGAAGAAATTTTAGATGAAAAGCTTAAAAAGATTCTTAATTCAGAAAACATAAAAAAACATCTTGAAGAATCTCACTATTTACTAAGCGAATCTGTATTATCAAATCTTAATGATGTATTAAAATCAATTGAAAAAATCAGCGATTATGATAACAACTATGATAAATGTAGAGAAATTATACAAAGCGCTTTTTATGATTTAGAAGAAACAGAAAGAGATTTATATAATTATAAAGAGAATGCAACATTTGATGAAGAGGAAAGAGCAGAGATAGAATCAAGAATAGATTTAATACAAGATCTAAAAAGAAAATATGGAAACAATATAACTGAAATATTAGAATATAAAGATGAAGTTGAAAAACAAATACAAACAATAGAAAATTTAAGTGATTATATTGAAAAAATAAAAAAAGAAAAAGAAATATTAGAAAAAGACTTAGATAATTTAGCAAATCAAATGACTAATCTAAGAGAAGAATACTCAATAAAAATGTCTTCAAAAATAAATGAAGAATTAAAAGACTTAGAAATGATGAATGCTAGATTTTTTGTAAGTATAGAAAAACGAACAGAATTTAATACAACTGGAAAAGATGAAATAGAATTTTTAATATCTACTAACATTGGAGAAGATAAAAAACCTTTAATAAAAATAGCATCAGGCGGAGAAATGTCAAGAATCATGTTAGGAATAAAAAAAGTACTAGCAGATATAGATGAAGTACCAATTTTAATTTTTGATGAAATAGATACAGGAATAAGCGGAATAGCAGCTAAAAAAGTTGGAAAGAAGATGAAAGAAATTTCAAAAAATCATCAAGTAATATGTGTAACACATTTAGCACAAATTGCAGCACAAGGAGATTATAATTATTATATTAGAAAAGAAGTAAAAGACAATAAAACAAATACAAAAATAGAACAATTAAATGAAGAAGGAACAATACAAGAAATTGCAAGAATAGCAACCGGGAAAATAAATGAAATTTCAATTAGTCATGCACGTGAATTAAGAAAAGAAAAAATTGCATAATTTTATTATTTTTTTCCAAAACTAATCCTAAAAGAAAGGATGATTTTATGGAAAATAATAATTTAAATGTTTTAGACGAAGTTAACAAAGGTGCAACAATGGGAATGGATGCAATTAGCTTCATATCACAAAAAACACAAGATGCAGATTTAAAAGAAACTCTTAATATTGAGTATGATAAATATAGAAAAATATCAGACAGAGTAAATAAAATATATGCACAATATGATACAAATAAAGAACCACACGAAACAAATGCAATGAATAAAATGATGACATGGTATGGAATACAGATGAAAACAATGAAAGATGATACTCCTTCAAAATTATCAGAGTTATTAATGCAAGGTACAAATATGGGAATTATTGAAGGTAGAAGATTATTAAATCACAATACAAGAATACATCAAGACGTAAAAGATGTTTTAAATGACTTTGTTGTAATGTAAGAAGATAGTGTAGAAACTTTAAAGAAATTTTTGTAAATCCAATACAAATATTAATTACTATAATAAACAGACTTTATAAAACAAGTCTGTTTATTACTTTATAAATGCCTTAAAATTTGAAAAATATTTAGAAATATGTTATTATTAAAAAAGTTTCTACAAAAATGGAGGGAAATAGCATGAAGAAAATTAGCAAGCAAGGAAAATTTTCTCCTTCGAAGAAGGAACAGGAGAGCCTGACCACGTATATTAAGTCTAATTGCAAAGAATCAATCTTCTGCGAAAATGCTCAAAAATGCGATGGTAAGGCTTGCATCCAGGGTCATAGTAACAAATGACACCAAAAGCCCGCCCAAATGCTTGGGCGGGTGATTTATTTTTTAAGGATATATCAGGAATAGATATGGAAAGTTTACATAAACCTAAAAATATGGTATAATATAAATGTCCCTAAAAACCAAAAAGTTTTGACGCATTGATAAATGCAGAAAGGAGAAAAAATGATTAGAAAAAGCTGGGAAAGTTATCGGGAGCAAGTATTAAGAAGGGAAAGCAAAAGCGAGATCGCGCCGAACATCAAAGCAATCGCTGAGAAACAGGCACGCGCTAGCCATGAGGGCTGGATGAAGGGAAAGATCGCCCAGGGATATGTCTATGGTCCCACGACCAATGATGATCCGCAGAAGGGCCCTTTAACCAATCCGAACCTCGTTCCTTACGACGAGCTTTCAGAAGAAACCAGAAGAAGCAACGTGGCTAACGCCACAGCGGTACTCCAGATTATGCAGGATAAGGGATGCATGTTCGTGAGCTTCACGCACGGCATCATCTATCCGCTGGCGAAGGAAATTCACGACGAATGGTGTCGTGAAAAGTTCCAGAACGGCTGGCAGTGGGGCCCAATAACCGACAAGGCCAAAAAGATCCACAGAGATCTGGTTCCGTTCGAGACCCTGGCCATGGATCCGGAACTGGTGGGAGACATAGCGTACGATGTCGATACGGCGAAAGAAATCATCATCAAGATGATCGTCGAAAGTGACATCTTCCCGCTGATCATGTCGACAGAGAACTTCAAGCTGGAGCTGGAGAAAATGCAGTAATCATTTTTCGCGCGGGGTGAGTATGCTCACCCCGTGCGTTTTTATTCTTTAAACTCTTTTGATAATTTAGATATTGCTTTAGTTTCAATTCTAGAAACATATGAACGCGATATACCAAAAATTTTTGCCACTTCATTTTGGGTAAGTGGCTTTGAATTATTTAAACCAAATCTCAAAATTAAAATTTCTTTTTCTCTAGGTTTTAAAACAGTATCCATTTTTTGATATAACTTTTTTTCTTTTAACTTTAAATCAATACAATCTTCAATACTACGTTCATTATTTTCTAAAACTTCTTGAAGAGTAATAACATTATCATCTTTATCTTTACCAATAGGTTCATTCAAATAAACTTCAGAATTTAGTTTTTTAGAATTTCTAAAAAACATTAAAATTTCATTTTCAATACATCTTGAAATATATGTAGAAAGCTTAACTCCTTTTTTTGAATTATAACTATTAACACCCTTTATTAAACCAATTGTACCAATAGAAATTAAATCATCTAAAGAAACAGTTTGAGAAACATATTTTTTTGAGATATGAGCTACAAGTCTCAAATTTCTTTCAATTAAGACATTTTTTGCATTCATATCACCTGATTCTAATTTATCAATATAGATTTTTTCCTCTTCACTAGACAAAGGCTCTGGAAAAAGATTATTACTAGATATATATCCAAACAAAAAAATAGAAGAATTAAGAAAAGTCAGAAAATCTGAAATAGACAATATAAGCATGTTTCAACCTCCAAATATCTATATAAAAATATATGAACTAAAAAACAAAAAGTGCGTGTCAACAAAAAAGAGTACAAGTGAGCAAAAGAAAAAATGTATAGAAACCTGTCAAAGCATGTATAAATTTAACAAAAGAGGAAAAATATGGTATACTATACTTACATCTTAATATAAGGAGGTATAGACAACATGAACATTTCCGAAGCGCGTCGCCTGGAGTATGATGCTCCAATGCCGAAGATGATGCACGGGATGCACAAGATGTGCGAGGAGGTTTTCATCAACAGCTATGGCTATCCCACAGAGCATGAAGCTCTGGAAGTCCTGGAGAAGATCCGCGACAACCATAGTCAGAAGTACGGCTGGTTCTGCCTCGGCGGAATCCATGAAGGAGTCTGTAAAGACCTTGATGGAAACTACCACGCGTACCGCCATCATGCGCAGTACAGAGAGTAATCCTCCGACCCGGCTGCTACCAATTCAGCCGGGTCATCATTTTTGTAAAAATATAAAAAGGATATTTATATATGAAAGAATTAGATAAATGCGAGCTTTGTCCGTTAGAATGTAAAATAAATAGAAATGCTGGAAATTTAGGAAGATGCAAAGCGGGACCAAGAATAAAAATAGGATTATACAAACTTCATTTTGATGAAGAACCTTGCATAAGTGGAAATAATGGATCAGGAACAGTATTTTTTAGTAATTGCAATTTAAAATGTAAGTTCTGCCAAAATTATAAAATTAGTTGTGAAGGTAAAGGAAAAGAAATTGAAATAGATGAATTATCAGAAATTTTTTTGGAACTACAAAAGCAAGGTGCTAATAATATAAATCTTGTTACAGCAACACCATATGTTATACAAGTAATAGAAGCATTAAAAATTGCAAAAGAAAAAGGACTAAAAATTCCAATATTATATAATACAGGTGGATATGAAAAAATTGAAACATTAAAATTGTTAGAGGGATATGTTGATATCTATTTACCAGATTTTAAATATTTTGATAATGAGCTAGCTTATAGATTATCAGGGGTAAAGAATTATAAAGAAGTTACTGAGAAAGCAATCAAAGAAATGGAAAGACAAGTTGGAAATAATCAATATGACGAAAATGGTATATTGAAAAAAGGAATGATAATTAGACATTTAATTTTACCAAACAATATACAAAACTCTAAAGATGTATTAAAATGGATAAAAGAAAATATGAATGAAGATATAACAATAAGTTTGATGGCACAATATTTTCCAACATATAAAGCAATAGACGACAATGAAGTAAATAGAAAAATTAATAGCAAAGAATATAATGAAGTAGAACAATATTTGTATAGTCTAGATCTTGAAAATGGATATATACAAGACCTAGAAGAAAATGAAGACGAAGAAAAATATGTGCCAAATTTTTAAAAGGGGATTACAATGGAAATTATTTATGGAACAACAAACCAAGCCAAACTAGAGGCAATGAACAAAATTATTAAAGAACATGGATTTGAAGCTAAATTATATACTTTAAAAGATATAGGATTTACTGGAGAAATAGTTGAAGACGGAAAAACATTTGAGGAAAATTCAGAAATAAAAGCAAGAGCAATTAAAAAATTCTGCGAAGAAAATAATATTAAAGGAAAAATTATATTAACAGACGATGCTGGATTATGCGTAGATAAACTAAATGGAGAACCAGGAATCTATTCAGCAAGATATGCTGGAGAACATGGAAAGCAAATAGACTGTATTAATAAAGTGTTAAACAAATTAAAGAATTATCCAAATAAAGAAGATAGAAGTTGCTATTTTGTTTGCGTATTAACAGCAATATTAGAAAATGGAGAAAAGATAGTTACTAGAGGAGAAAGCTATGGAAATATAGCACTAGAACATGGTAAACTAGGTGGATTAACATATGGACCTATCTTTATTCCAAAAGGGTTTGATTTACCAATGAGTGATATGGAAAATGAAACTTTTGAAAAAGTTCACAATCATAGAGATTTAGCTGCAAAAGAAATGTTCCAAGAATTTAAAAAATTAAATATTAAATAAAGGTGCGGAAGAAATTTATGATAACCATAAAAGAAAACAATATAAATGTAGAAGAATTTAATCTACTATATGATTCTGTTAACTGGGGTCACTATAATAATGAAATCTCATCAAAAGCATTAAATAATACTTTTTATTCTGTTTCAGTATATGATGATGAAAAAATAATTGGATTTGGAAGAATTATAGGAGACACAATTTGCTTCTTATATATCCAAGATATTATAGTAATTCCCAAATACCAAAATAAAAAAATTGGAACCATGATCATAAATAAAATCTTAGATAAAATTAAAGAAGTTCAAAAAGAAAATCCAGATGTTAGAGTTTATTTAGGAGCATCAAAAAATAAAGAATCATTTTATGAAAAATTTGGATTTGTAAAAAGAAGCAAGGCAAACTTAGGAGAAGGAATGATTTTAAAGAAATAAAAAATAAAGAAGTTATCGAAAGATAACTTCTTTTATTATAAATCGAATATTAAAACATAAAATATATTATTGTCAAAAAATGTCTATAAAAAACTCTCTACAACTTTAATTGTACTACATTTATAGATAAAAATCAAACATGAAAATAGTATAAATAAGTTAGAATAAATGATGAAAAAATGAGAAAAATATAGTTTAATATAATGAAATGCTATTAGAATAAACTTTAGTTATTTGAAAGAGAAAAAACAATATGCTAATATATAATCATACTAAGTAAATAGTTAATAATTTTCCCTGCATGGTGCGTTTTTGACAGAGTTTTTAGAACCTACAAGTTTGGATAAAGGGAGTCCCATCTCTGAATA
>CANQPZ010000030.1 GCA_947625895.1 uncultured Clostridia bacterium
CTAGATGCTGAAGGTGAGTATGGAATTGTTGCTGAAAGTCTTGGTGGTGTAAATGTTGTTATAAGTCCAAACTCAAATACAATTATAAATATATTTGATATTGAACCAGAGATTGTTAAAGACGAAATTACTGGTAAAGAAAGAACAATGTTAAATATTGAAAATAAAGTTGAGGATGTTACACAAGGTTTGCTTACAATGGCTAGAGGTAGTACAAAATCAGAAGAGGTAAATGAGCTTACTAAACAGATTATATCTGAAGCTGTTCTTGAAGAATATACAGCATTAGGTATTACAAATAATGTAGAAAGTTTATACTTAATGGATAGTGGTTCATCTATAAACATTAGCCAAAATTATTTGGGTAGAACAAAGAAAGATATGCCTACAATTGGTTCATGGTATAAGAGAATTTGTAAGAAAGCTCAAGAAAATGAAAATCCTGATTATAGATTTCATTACAGTTATTTAGTAAAAGTTATGAAACAATATGTAAGAGAATTACAAGGACAAATGGCATATTTTGATGGACAATCAACATTTGAGTTATTGGAAGGAATGCCATTTATAAATCTAGATATTTCTCAATTAGAGGAAAGATTTGCTCGTCCTCTTGCTCAACAGGTTTTACTTTCATGGGTTTGGGAGAAATATGTTAAGAAAAATAGTGAAGATAAATTAAAGGCTATGAAGAAAAGAGTTATAATTGATGAGGCTTGGATGTTACTTCCTTTCCCAGAAGCCGTAGATTTCTTAAATACTATGGCTAGACGTGCTAGAAAAAGAAATGTATCACTACTTGTTGCTTCACAGAAATTTCAAGACTTTTATGAGAAAAAAGAAGCTCAAGCAGTTCTTACATCATCTGAAACAAAATTATTTTTAGCTCAAGATAAATCAGAGATTCAATATTTGAAAGAAGTATTTAAATTGAGTGAAGGTGAAGCTTCATTTTTAGTTACATGTACTACTGGTGAAGGATTACTTAAAGTTGCTGGAGACTCTGCGGTTCTTGCAATTCAACCAACTCAGAAAGAATTTGAATTTGTTGAAACAAATCTTACAAAACAAATTGCAATGGAAAAACAAAAACAAAAATTACAAGCATTAAAAAATAGTTAATAATAGGAGTAAAATATGAAAAAGATTACTTTATTAGCATTTTTACTAATAATCTTTAATTTCATATATTGTAGTTTTGGAATTACAGTCTATGCTTCAACTGAACCTGATACACCTGATCCTGGAACGAGTCAATCAGGTACGAGCCAACCAGGAACAAGTCAAACAGGCTCAGGACAATCAAAGAAAAAGAAAAATAAAGATAATGATAAAGAAAAAGAGCAATCAGGGGTTTATATGTCAATAGATGAATATAAAACTATTGCTGATGAGGGAGTTTCAACTATTAATGGTACAGAGAAAAAGATACAATTAGGAGAAACAGATGTAGGTTCAGCTTCTAGCAAACTTGGAACATTTTTAACTACAATTTCTGCTACAGTTTCAAAATTAATGTCAAAATTTTCTTGGGAAGGTGGTTTCTATTATGTAGAAAGTAAATACTCTGCTGAGAAAAATGGTTTATTTACAATAAGTTCAACTGTTTTTGGTGAATATTTATTGTTTAATCCAAAAGCATATCAAAAATCAACAGACTTAAATCCTAATATTAAACCATCAAAAATAGTGGAACTTATGGATACAATGAAAGAAAGAGGTTCAACCTTAGGACATTTATTAGTACAATTTTCTTTAACTTTAGCATTGCCAATGATAGTATATGCAGTTTTAAAAACAGTTTCAGCTAAAAAGGCAGCAGATGTTGCTGCATGGAAGAAAATTTTGACTAGATGGGTTTTATGTGTGTTTTTAATTATTTTATTCCAGTATATATTAGTTGCAATAGATAATTTTGCAGATGTCTTAATTGAAACATTCTGGCAGACAAGAGTTCAATTAGAGGATGCGGATTGTAAGTCTTTTGAACTTGCAATTGAAGAAGAATTGGCTTCTCAAATAGAAACTACAGGTGGAGTTACTTCATTGGCTTATGGTATAGAGTTCTTTGTATTAACAATTTTACAAGCGCTTTTCTTTGTAAAGTATATAGTAAGAGCTATTGCAATAATTATTTTGTTTATAATTGCACCAATAATTATTTTGGTACATTCATTTAATTTGATGTTAGGAAAAGAGAGTGATACTTTAGGATCATTTTTTAAGAATTATATATCACTTGTATTTATGCAACCACTTCATGCATTGTTTTATATAGTATTTTTATTCTCTCTTTCAGAATTAGCTATTGATGTTCCAATTTTAGGTTTGATATTGTTATGGGCAATATATAGAGCTACTAATATTGCAAAAGCAATGTTTGGTTGGGACATGGGTTCATCTATATTATCAGGAAATTAGGAGAGGTTAACTTATGGGACAAAAAGTAAATTTTAATAAGAAAAAAAATAATAGTTTAAAATTGATAATGATAATTATTATAGTGTTATTAATATTATTGTATTTAATAAAAGTTGTAAAAGATAATATTCATTCAACACATGAGGATACATCTCCAAAAATAGATAATACTATTCATTACGATATTAATGATTATAATTCGATTGAAGCTTTACTTGCAAGTCATAATTGTAAAGTAAATAGCAAAAGTGAAACTAGTGATTTATTAAAATTAGATGTTTCTTTTGGAGAAAATTTATATGATGGTGAAACAAGTAATGAAAGATATTTTAATACTATTTGTAATTTAGTTGCTGAATATATAAAATATAAAAATTTTAGTTTAGTTGATAATTCTAAAAAAATAAAAATAGAAGTAAAATGTGAGGAAAATAAAATTATTGAAATAAAAATTAATGATGATGTTAATTATTATTTAAATCAAGATTCTTTTATAAATAAAAACTTATCAAATAATGTTACAAATTTTAATATTCAATCACCTGAATTACAAGCATTAATTGATGGAGATTGGGATGAAACAAAAGTAAATTTTGGAACTAGAGAATCAATATGTGATGGATATAATATTTATTTTGATGAAGGTATTGAATATAGAGTAGTTAATAGAAAAGTATATAATGTAATATTTACTTCAAAATATAGTGGACAAATTGCTGGAACTTTAAATGCTAATTCTACTAAGGAAGAAATTGAAAGTGCTTTAGGTAAACCTACTTTTACAAAAGGAAATGAATATGGTTACTTAGGTAAATATAATTATTTATTCTTTGATTTTACAAATAATGAAGTTTCAATTTATCCAGTTGTAGAAGTTACAGAAGACGATGAAAAAGAATTGAAAAAAATGATTGAAAAAATGAACGAAACGAAAGATATAAAAAAATTTACAACAGATTTAACTTCTTTTTGGCTAGATTATGATAAATATAATTATGACTCATATTATGTTGATTTAAGATATACATTAAAAGGTTTTCAAGTTTCAATTGATAGTAGAACTTTAAAAAATGGAATTTATATATATCCAAATTATAGTGGAAATAGAGATATACTTGATTTAGATAATGTTTATATAAAAGATACAGATTTTGTTTGTGAGGAAGAAAGCAATAGAAGTAATCAGAGTATTTTAAATAGAATTGAGCAAGGAGATTTTACAGAAAAATATTATAACGAATATTTAGGAAAAGATTTTTCAGTTAGATTTAATAATATTTCATCAGATTCAACAAAATATACTGGTCCAAAATTTTATTCAAGAAATAAAGAATATCCTGATTCAGAATTAGATAGAAATATGGAAATATCTAGTTATATTTGGTATGATGAATCAAAATTAGTTTATAGTGTAAATGATGATGGAATATATATATATGATTGTAAAATGATGTCAAACACCAAATTAACTGCTATAGAAGGGGATATAAAAATTAATTCTATAAAAGATAATATAATAAATTATAATGAAAATTTTACTTTAAATTTAAATTATTAAAATTTATATTTAGAAAGTAGAAAAGTAATATGAACAAATTAAAAAACATTGCAAAAAGAATAATAATTATATATGTAATTTTATTTATAATATTGGGTTCATCAAGTTCAGTATATGCCAAAAGAGGTTATGATGCTCAATGTGGAGAATTTGTTTCTCAGTATGCAAGAGATTTTATTAAAAAATATTGTACTCCTGAATCAAAAACTCGTTATGCAGGTATAGCTGAAGCAGAGTGGAGTGGAGGCTCTTTTGGACAAGGAACATTTATATGCTGTTGTACAGCAGGAGTAAAATATATGTATGAACTTGCTTTAAATGTTAACTTATATGATTTAGGATTTGATCCAGTATGTGCTAATGGTATAGTTAATATGCCTGGTAGTCCGAATTGGGTAGAAGTATCTTCAGAATCTGATTTACAACCTGGAGATGTTGTAATAAATGATCATCATACTGAATTGTATGTTGGAGAATCTCAAAGGGCAAATTATGGTAATAGCCCATATAGTGGTGTTATTAGGGATGGACCATCATTATCTTCTTCTGGCGGTAGTTTTACAAAAGCTTTTAGATTAGATAAATCTGTACAAGTTGAACCATCAGGTAATGTTCCTACTTCAAAAACAGATTTTGGAGGAACTCCAGTAAATTATTCAGAATTTTATTTTAACGGAATACCAGATGGAAAATATTCATTAGCAAATAGGAAAAATATATTTGAATTATTAGTAAATTCAATAAAAGAATTGGTAAATTTCTTTACAGGGTTAATAACATATTTATTTAGAGGACTAGTAATAGGAATAATCTCAATATTTGATAGATTTATAAATAACACAGTAAAATCAATAAATGAATCACCAACAACGATACAAGAATCAGGAGTATCAGCGACAAGTGCGGATGATCCATATAGTTTGGATAGATCAGTAACAATAGAGAGTTTAGTTTTTGGAGATGTAGATATATTTGATATTAATATATTTGAAACAGAATAAATAAAAAGGATTAATTTAATGAAACAAGTTTTGAAGAAAGTTGGAAAAAGTATAATTATATATGTAGTTTTGATAATGACAGTTTTTTCTAATATATGTTATGGAGGTTATACTCAAGAAGAAGTTGGAGATGCAGTTGCTGGTTTTGCTAAACACCTTTGTGAAAGTAATTCAACTAGTCATTATGGTGATGGTGGAGATTTACAGTATTCTCAACCTCGTAGAAATGAAAATCCGTTTTGGAGTCCTAAGTATGAAGAAACATATAAAAATAAGCCTTGGTATTTTGATTGTTCAAGCTTTGTAACTTCAATGTATAATTATGTTTGTGGAATGCTAATTTTACGGTGAAGAGACTTGGCCAGCTTGTACTGGAGATATAACAGGAAATGTAAATGGTACATTAGAAACAGTTGGAAGTTTGCATGGTAATGAATCAAAATTACAACCAGGAGATATATTATGCTATGATTCTGGTGGTAATGGACATACAGAGCTTTTTATTTCAACTGAAGATGGAACAGCAGGAGCTCATGGAAATAATTCTAATCCTTATGGTGTTAGTATTCAAGGCAATGGAGGTTTAAGTCCTAATAATGGGTCAACTAATATCTATAGAATAAGTAAGGAAACAGCACAAAAAATAACAAATTTAAATACTGAATATGCAAGTGGCAATATAAAAAAAGGTCAATCAGCTGAATCAATAGATTATTCAAAATTTTATTTTAACGGAATACCAGATGGAAAATATTCATTAGCAAATAGAAAAAATATATTTGAATTATTAGTAAATTCAATAAAAGAATTGGTAAATTTCTTTACAGGGTTAATAACATATTTATTTAGAGGACTAGTAATAGGAATAATCTCAATATTTGATAGATTTATAAATAACACAGTAAAATCAATAAATGAATCACCAACAACGATACAAGAATCAGGAGTATCAGCAACAAGTGCGGATGATCCATATAGTATGAATAGATCAGTAACAATAGAAAGTTTAGTTTTTGGAGATGTAGATATATTTGATATTAATATATTTGATGCAGATTAGTAAAAAAGGGAGGAAAATCGATGTCAAGCAACATTTATAATAAGAATAGAAATAGAATACGAACTATAGTTTTAGTAATTATAGGTGTTGTTGCATTTGTTGTTTCTATTACAATGAATATAATTGGAATGAGAAATGCTTTAAATAAGGAACGTGATTTATCTGGTATGGCTGGATTTTCTACTAGAAAAAATGATTCGTCATCATTAAGTAATAGTAATAATAAAGCAAGTAAAGATAAAAAAAATGAAGAAATTGAAGAAAAAGATATTTTAATAAATGCTTTACCATTAGTAAATTTAAATAATAATTTATGGGATAGAGTAAAAGCAGGTTTTGCTGGATTTGAAGTAAATGAAGCAGGAAATGCCATCTTTGATGATGGATATATTATGTATTGTAATGGAAAATATGTAAATTCTATTGTTTTTGATTTAACTTATGAAAAAGAAGTTATGGGGCATATAAGGGTAGGAACTGATTTAAAAACAATTGAAAAAAAATTAGGAACTCCTACTTTTAAAACAAAATATTATTTAGGATATAAAACTAGAGAAGTATATGTATTTTTTCATAAAGATGAAATTGCAGTATATTCAAATAGGAAAATGTCAAATGAAAATTTAGAAGAACTTCTAGCAAGTTATACAAATAATATAGATAATATAAGTAGATCTCGCTTTTTAGCAAATTTAAGAAAAGATTATGAAGATTTTATAATAGAATTAGATGAAGAAAAAGATGAAGTTACAGCTGTTTCACTTGCAAGAAAAGTTGTTATAAAGCTTGATTCATTAGGAACGATTGAAACAGAAGTATATAATGGTTATGATAAAGTAGATGATAATAATGATAATATATTATATAAAACTAATAAAGAGGATTTAATTGAAATAGTAGAAAATGAAAGGATAAGAGGGAAATAGATGAAAAATAAATTATTAAATTTTTTAAAAAATTTAATAATTACCATAATACTAGTAGCAATTGTGGAAAATATTTGTTTTGCTACTAGTTCTTATGCTGCTGGAGAGACACTTGGACAGTTAATGAGAAAAAATGTTAGTGAATGGTATAGATTTATATTAAGAGTTAGTATGGCTGTTTATGTTATTGCCTATTTAATTATAATAATAAAGCTTTTATTGAATAGAACACCAGACAGTTTAAAAACCATTAAGGAATCAGTACTAACTTTTTTTGTAATGTTTATAATAATTTATTCATTACATTACTTAATGATTGCAGTGTTTAACTTGAATAATGAGGGAATAAATATTGCAAAAAAAGTTGGAGCAAATTTTTCAGGAATAGATATGTCATCAGATGAATATGATTTATATCAGACTGCTTTGTCAAAAGCTTATGAAATATCTGCGGTTCCAGGTTTTATTGGATTATTAATGTATTTATTATTGGTATATTATACATATAAATTTGTTTTTGTTTATGCAAGAAGATATATAAATATTATAGTTCTAATATTGTTAGCACCAATTATATTTGTTGTTTCTACAATTCAAAAGATTTTGTTTGGAAGAAAAGATGATAAAATTAAAAAATGGATTAAAGAATTTCTTTTTAATGTCCTTATTCAAACATTTCATGCAGTGTATTATTCAATGCTTATAGGTCTTACTTTGAAACTTTCTGATAATAATGAAAATTTAATAGGTGCATTACTAACACTTATTATGTTTGGATTTATCTTTAGTATTGATGGAATTATTAGAAAAATGTTTAACATTGTTGGTGGAAGTACAAAGATATCATCAAGAAATGCTGCATCACTTTTATTAGATGTAACAGAAAAATTACCAGGTATAGCAAAGGGAACTAAAGACGGTCTTGTAAGTTTTGGAAAAGATGTTAATAATGATGGATTTAAAAGTGCAGCTTCAAATGCAATTTCAGGTATAGGTGAGAAAAGTTTAGGTTCCGTTAAAAATGTTGGACAAAGCTTAATAGGAAAATGGAATGGAGTAAGTTCTAAGGCGATAGAAGAAGCTAAAGATTATAATAATATTTTGGGTGGTGAAAGAGTAAAAGCTAATTTAACAGCAGATGAAATTGTTGAACAATATCATATAATGCAAGAAGGAAAAGGATTAGAAGGGCTAAGACAAGGAGTCCAAAAAGTAGGATATTCTATAGGAAATAAACTTGATAAATCAATGTTTATTATAAAAAATCTTTATGGTAAAGTAGATAGATTTACAAAAAGAAAACTACATGAAATTCGCAATGAATATAAATATATGGTTGAAGACTTAAACCATGAAATAGAAATTGTAAAAAGATTTCCAAAAATACTAAGAAAATATAAGAAAAAGAGAAATAATGTAGTAAGATCAAATGGGCTAATTATGACTACTTCAAATGTTATGATGTTGACTTCAAGTGTTGATATTGATATAGAAGAACTGATAAAAGAATTGAAAAGAGATTTAAAAAATATTTCAAGTGCAATGTTATTTACATTTAAGGAAATTGGATTACAAGCATTTATATCTCCAGAAGCTGGTTCTCCTAGAATGGGATTAGCTATTCTTGCTGAAGATAGGTATGAAGAAGTTGCACAACATAGAGTAGAAGAAGCTATAACTAATACAAAGAGAGAAAAAAGAAAATTAAAATTAAATAATTCAGTAAAAGATAGTGAGACCTCTGAAAAAGTATATAAATTTAGTAGATTTACAGAAAAATCTACTGAAAAAATTGCAAGCAGATTGCTTCAAAAGACTAGAAATGAAGATGGATACTTATTATCTCTAGATAAAGTTCAAGCAAATCTTGATATAGATAACTTGCAGGTTCGTGGATTAATGAGTAAAAAAACAATAAATATTAATCAAAATATGAAAGCTGTAAGAAAAGATACAATAAAGTCAATAAGAGAAATAAAATTAAAGCAACAATCTCATATTATTAATTATAATGAATTATATAGAAAAACTAATATTGTTAAACTTGCTAACAATGTTGCAGGAAGAGCAATGTCGGCTGTTAATACTATAAAATTAGGTTTCAAGTCTATTGATAAAATGTCAAATGGACAAGTAGGTTTAAGAAAAATGATGAGAAGTGGAACAGCTTATCAAATGCCTAATGATTTAGTTATGATGAGAAAAGATAATATAGAGGATAAAGTTAAAGCTACAGGAGTATATAAATCTGAAGCAAATACAGTTTTACAATTTGTAATGTTAGACAAAGGTGAACTAAAACAACAAACTGTTACTCTAGATGGAAAAATTGTTGAACCAGTTGATGAAATTGAAAATAGTAAAGAAAATAAAAATGAAGAAATTGTTCAAAAAATTGTAACTTTAGAAGGAAAAGTTATTCAACAGGTTGTAAATAGTGATCAAATTGTAGAGAATAGATATGAAGTTTTATATGATGGTGGAGAGCAATTAGCTAATCAGGTTAGTGAACAACTAACAACTGAAGATCTAGAATTGCCAGATGATGCTACAGCAGAAGAAAAAATTCAAAAATTTGAAGATTTATTACAAGATATAAATAATGAACCTTTATTAGAACAAATTCTTGAAACTTCAGCAAAAGAAAAAGAAAATGAAAAAGAAAGAGAATTAGATGAAATAATCGTTACTAGTGCTTTAGAAGTTAATGAAAAAGAACTTAGACATTTGGATTATAATGAAAATGAAAATGCCAGAAAATTTGCAGTTGAACAAATGGTATCTACAGGAGTTTTATCATCTTCAGATTCAGAAAATGAAGATATAGTTGGAAATGCATTAGAAGTTTTAAATAATAGAGTTAAAACTTTAGATACAGAAGAATTATTAGATAAAGTAGCAGAAGTTGAATACGTAAAAAATGTAGAGGAATCTTTAAATAATAATAATAAAGATGAAACTGTTAATTTAGAGCAAAAAATAAATCGTTTTTCAGATTTATTAATGGGACTTGCAACACAAAAAGTTGAAGAACTAGAAGAAATGAGTGCTGAAAATAAATTTGAAAAAGAAATTGAAAATGCTGAGAAAAAATGGGCAAAAAGACATAAGGTAGATGCTGTAAAAGATATTGCAAAAAAAGTAATGGGTGACGAGACAGTTGATGCTGTAAAAATTACATTAAATTTCTTTGGTGCAGTAACTACACAAGGTCAATCAATAACTTTATCAAATAAAAATACAATTAAAGAATTTTATGATAAGGTTGAAAAACTAAAAGGAGCAGATTTAGAAAAGACTCAAGAAAGATTTTTACAAATTTATGGTGATAAACTTTCAGAAATGCAACTAATACCATTTTCATTTGCTAAATATCCAGTATTAGCAATGGACGGATGGAGTATCTATGTTGTAAGAAGCAATGAGGATGTAACTAGAAATGAAAAAACAGAGCAAATTGATGAAGAAGCAGAAAATCTTCTTGATAAGTATTATTTTGAAATAAGTAGAATATTTGTAAAATTTATAGAAGAAAATGAAATAACTTCATTTAAAGAGTTACATTCTAATATAGAGTATGTAAAAGAATTAACAAAAAGAATAAAAATGCTTTTATTTAGAAAAGGAGAAAAAAATAGTCAGGAAAAGGCAGTTCTTGTTGTAGATAATTTACATAGAGATATTAGATTTGAAAGAAAAATGAAAGAAAATGCTAAAACTATTCGTGCTAAGAAACTAGCAGAAGAAAAAATGGAACGTGCTAAAAAGAGATTAGAAGTTAAATCTAAGGAAGAAGCTGAAAAAGAGGCTGAGGAAAGATATTCAGAAGAAGAAATAGAAAAAGATAAAGAAGAGCAAAAAGAAAATTTAGCAAAACAAATTTTAGATGAAGTAGTGAAAGAAGAGGAAGAAGAAACTATTGTAAATCCAGATTTACAAGATTTGTTAAATCAACTAAATGAAAATAAAGTATATATAGAAATTGGAAATAAAGAAGATAAAAAACAAAATATAATGAGATTTCAATATTAATTATTGAAAGGAACGGGGAGACTATGAAAACAAAAAATATTTTTGTTAAACTATTAGTAAGTTTATTAATAATTTTAACGTTTGCTAACTTTATAGGTTCAATTAATGTAAATATGAATTATAGTTTTGCAACAGCAGAAGGTGAAGAAAAAACTAATAGTTTATTAGGAAAACTTGTAAGTAAGATTGGAGATGCAATTGTCAATGCTATAAAATGGCTTATTCTAGCGCCATTTAGAGCAGCAAGGTCATTAAACTATAATCTGGCTAGCGCCGGTGGTGTACAAGGAGTAAGTGGAACGGCAAAAGAAATTACGCCTTTTGATATATTTTTCAATAAGTTTACTTTACTTGATGCAAATATATTTTCAACAACAGATAGAGATGGAAATGATCTTGATCCAGATAGTCTAGTATATAAAATAAGAACAAATGCATCTGTTTGGTATTATGCGTTAAGATCTATAGCAATAGCTATATGTGGTTCTGGATTGTTGTTAAATTTATTTGGAGCGCTTTCAAAAGGAAGTACAGCAGAAAAAAAGGAACATGCAAAAGAGGCTTTAGTAAATTGGGTATTGAGTTTTGCGTTGGTAATGTTTATGCATATTATAGTCATAGCCGCTCTTAATTTCAATGATATATTATTAACGGGACTGGAGAGCTTTACTCCTTATGCTAATTCATCAGATTTCTATGATGCACTTGAAAATTCAGTATTTTCTACTAATTTAGTTTTAGGTATTGCATCATTAATAGTATACGCTTTATTAAATTGGCAAACTTTGAAATACATATTAGTATATATTTGGCGTTTTTTAACGATAGTCTTCTTAGTAATGATTTCTCCTCTAATTCCTATTAGATATTCTGCAGATAAAATAAAATATGGTAGAGGAATTATTTTAAATGGTTGGTTAAGAGAATTATTATATAATATTTTTGTTCAAGTGTTACATGCTGTTGTTTATGGTGCATTAGTTGGTGTATCTTTATCTGCATTGAATTCACAAAACTCAATTGTAGAAATTGCAGACTTAAGTAATGCCTTAGTTGCTATAGCTGGTATGTTATTTATAAAATATGCTGAAAGAATGGTTAAAACAATTTTTGGATTTAATAATTCATTTATGCTTAATAAAAATATTTTTACAGATACAGCAAATTTTGTTAGTAATGTAAGCAGAAATGTTGCAGGTGGAACTCTTAGTGGAATGCCAATACCAACTGTTACTTTTGGAAGTAATATAGCTAATACTATTGGACAAGGAATGGGAAATGCAGCAAATAATAATAATGGAAGAATATCTGATAGAATTAGAAGTATAGGACAGTCAGCTAGTAATAATTTGAATAGTGCATACTCAAGACTTGGAGGGGTTGTAGGAAGAGATTTAAATATTCGGTGATGGAATGAGCAATAATGTAGCAGGATATATTGGACAAGCAGGACAAAATGGAGAAGACGGAAAAGATGGAGAAAATGATGAAGGAAAAGCTACTAATGAGGCACCTGATGATAGCATTAAAGAAGCAATAGAAACTTCAAATGAAAATATTGCTAAAGAAATGGAAGAACACGATCAAGAAAAAGAACTGGATGAAAATGAAGAAAATAATGAAAACAATGAAAAAGAGAAGTTAGAAAATAGTGAAAAATTAGAAACAAATAATGAAGAACATGATGAGAAAAATGAAGAAAATAATACAACAATATTAGAAGAAAATGATCCTGAAATTGAAGAGAATGCTGATGGCATTTTACCTATTATTCCAATGCCAATACGGTGGTAATGTAGATGCAGATACTTTAGAAAGATTTAAACAAGAATTTAAAGCAATTTTAAATGATGATCAAAAAGAATTAGATGATTGGGCTGATGAAGTTCAACAAAAAATGGATTCTTTAGAAGATAAACTAAGTGAAGAGGATAAGGATAATATAATAGACACAATTCAAGCAAATTGGGATGATGATGAAAAAATACAAGAGTTTGTTGGAAGTTTCAAAAAAGGAACTCCTGAAAGAGATTATGCTGAAGCGGTTGCAGATCTAAGAGCATATATGGATTTAGATGATGAGAGTAAAATGTCTAAACAAGATAAATTGAAAGCGTTGATTTCTGCATATAACGCTAAAGGTATGGAAATTCCTAAAGAGCTTGCTAATATAACAGATGAAAAAGAATTTGATAAACTATTTGAAAAAAATACTGAAACTAAAGTAAATGAAAATCCTAATATAGAAAGTATAAAATCAGTTAAATTGAAATCAGCAGCAAGAAATTTAACAAAACTTGGAGTAAAAATAAATGGAAAATTAGAAGGAGAAATTCAAACTGAAATTCAAGAAGACTTTGAAAAGAGAATAGAAGAAACAGCTGCAAAAATGAAAATTTCTCCAAATTCTTTAAAATTAGATGATGTATATAAGAAAATGAGTAGAAAAGCTCAAAAAGAAATGAGTGATTATAAAGCAGGAAAAGTTTCAGCTGAGTCATTAAGTGATGAGGCTAAAAATTTAGCAGCACTTGAAAGAGAGGCTAAATATCTAGGTTTTGAGATGCAAAAAGGTGGTTTAAGAGAAGGAGATCGTGAGAAAGGAAATCCAATTATAAGGGATACAAGAATTGAAAGTCAATTTGAAAATGGTAAAACAGTTAATTCTGTTGGCAATACATATAGCCAAGCTACAGGACAAACAATTGTTAGTTTACAAGAAGAGAAAAATAAAAGATTAAATAATAGAAATAATCAAGGAAGGCGAAAAATTGGGTAGAGTTAATTAGGAGGAAAATATATGTCTACAAAAAGTAAGGATAATTCCAGAAAAAAGATATTAATTATAATAATTATTTTAGTAATATTATTAGTTCTTTTATTGCTTTTTACAACTGTAATTCGAAAAAATGTAAATAAAAGTTCAAGTCCAGATGAAATTGAAAAAGCAGAGATTGAAACTTCAAATGAAAAAAATAAACAAATTAAAGCCGATTTGTCTGAGAAAACTGAACAGCAAAGAATGGAATATTATTGCTCTAATTTCTTTGATTTAATAGATATTGGGAATTATAAAAAAGCTTATAGTTTATTAGATAATGACTATAAGGAAAATTTCTTTCCTACCATACAAAATTTTGAGAGATATTTTGAAGAATATTTCCCATCAGAGTTTTCATTATCATTTACAAATATTGAAAGATTAGGAGAAATATATGTTTTAATGACAAATGTAAATGATAATGTAAATGGCTCATCTGGACATAATTTTGATATGTATGTAGTTTTAAAAGAAAATAGTTTAAATGATTACGTTATTTCTTTTAGTAGAAATAGTGCAGTAGATGAGGAGGAATAGAAATGGCAATTAATCCTGATTTAAGATTAAAAATAAGACATTTTTTTAGAGATCATTATAAACCAATAGTAATTGTTGTAATTGTATTACTTGTTCTTGTTATTATTAATAGATTTTTAATTGGAAGGGAAAGTAATGGAGTACCACAAACTACTTATACTCCTAATGTGTCAGTTTTAGATAGTGAGGAGTCAACTGCTCCAGATAAAATTGAAAAAAGTTTTGAAGAATTTATTTATGATTATGTTGGATATTGTAATAATAGAAATTTTGTAGAAGCTTGGAATTTGATTTCAGATGATTGTAAGAAAAATTTCTTTAGTGATAGCTATGATACTTATGTAAAATATGTTAAACAAAAATTTGATGGAAATACTAAAAGATATGCAATTCAAAATTATTCAAATGTAGATGGAAAATATATTTATAATGTAAAAATTTTTAATGATTTTTTAGCTACAGGATTAACAAATCAACAATATACTTATCAAGAAGAAAAAATTATTGCTAGTTATGATGAAAATAAAAAAGTAGTTTTTTCAGTTGGAAATTATATTGATACTAAAAAAGTTAATTATATGGCTTCAAATGATTATTTAATGGTTAATGTTAAAGAAGTTGTAGAAAAATATAATTTTTCAATATATAAAATTAATTTTTTAAACAGAACTAATAATACAATAGTTATAAAAGATGGATTAACTGGTGATTGGGAAGTTGGATTAGCTATTGGAAATGAGATAAGAAGTACACCAGATGATGATATTTCTATTGTATTACAACCAGGTGAAAGTAAAGTTGTTTCACTATCTTTCGAAAAATTTTATGATTCTAAGACACAACCAGATGGTATAGTATTAAACGCTGTTAGAGTTATGGATAATTATACTGGAAATCCTGATACAGCTGAAGCTGAAATTGAAATTGATAAATTTAGTATGACTATAGGATTTTAGAAGAAAGGAGGCAATAAATTATGGCTAGAAAAGGTGGACTATTTGGAAAAAGAAAAAATGGCAATAATGATGATGGAAAAAATTTTGATGTAATGAATCCAGAAGAATCAAGTCCAAATGCTAAAAAGGCTATGAAGGTAATGGGAAAAGCTTTAAAAAAATTAGCTAAAGTGGCCGTAAAATTAATACAAGCTATAGTTAAGGCTTTAGCAGCGACTGGTCCAGTAGGAATAGCAATATTAATAATTGCAATAATTACATTAGTTATTATTGCCTTTCAACACATGCCTGGAATGATGCAAGGTAAATTATTAGATTTATTTAAGATAGATCTTTCAAATTGGTTTTCAAATGGAGCTGTATCAGAACTTGATTCAGATTATCAAGATATTATAGATGTAGCCAATTATTTGGAAGAAATGGATTATAGTTTAGTTGGTGATGGCTTTGTTATTCCTGTTTTAAGAACTGGTGATGATATACTTACTATGAGTGAGATTAGAGAAAGTCATCCAGATTATGAATTAAAAGTTGATGATGAAGGAATAAGTCATTATTATAAAGATGGTGATATAGTAGATTTTAAATATTATGATGAAATTGGACAAACAGTTGATAATAAAACTGGAGAAGTTGTTACAGGAGAAAAATATCAAGATGAATTTGGTATTATTAGGGAATTTGAAGAAGATTCATCTTCAACAGGTTCAACTACTGGAGGTTCAAGCGTAACTAATTCAACAGGAGCTTCAGGAAGCTCATCAAGTACTAATGAAGTTCAAATTGAGGCTGTTAAATCTACAGCTAAAAGTACTAGAGGAGAGGTTGCGGAAATTAAAAAAGAAAATTTGAAAAATTATGGTTTACTTAGAACATATCTTTTATCAAATTATAGAATATATACATTAAGAAATAGTGATGAAACTATGTTAAAGAAAATATATGCATCACTTGCTAGTATTGGTGGAAATAAAGATGCATGGGCAAAAGGTTTAATTAAATTATATGTTGCTGAAGGAGGTATTGCCAAAGGTCATTGGTGGTGGGGAAAGAAACTTTTAGGAGATTCTGTTAGTATTAATGAAACAACTCTTAGTTTGAAAAAAGGATACTTTAATAGAGCTGTTGATTTTAATATTGAAGGTAACTTCAAAAGTTCTCAAGACATTACAATAACCTATAGTGGTGACAGTACCAATGGTGGATTTACTAAAAAATATACCTTAAATCTAAACACCTCATCTACTAAATTAGATATAGTCGTATCTAATAGTACTTATGGTGAAACTGTTCCTATCACAATCAATTTAAGTAAAGATAATGTTCCAATAACAACTACAATTAATGTCACTGTTAATAAAAACAATTACATAGTAAATATTACTAACGGAACAGGCGTTCTTAATCTAAACGATCTAAACTTAGGTATCTACAC
>CANQPZ010000031.1 GCA_947625895.1 uncultured Clostridia bacterium
ATGTTTGCAACTTCTGTCATTTCAACCATAAATGTACTTTGTCCCATACTTAAATCATCAGAAGCACCAACTCTTGTAAATATTTTATCTACAACTCCAATTTTGGCAGATTCTGCAGGTACAAAGCATCCAATTTGAGCCATTAATGTGATTAATGCAACTTGTCTCATATATGTTGATTTACCAGCCATATTAGGACCAGTTATAATAGATAATCTATCTTCTCTTCTATTTAAGTATGTATCATTTTCTACGAACATTTCATTATTCATCATTTTTTCAATAACTGGATGTCTTCCGTTTTTTATAAGAATTTCATCTTCATCATCTACTTTGGGCTTGCAGTATTCGTTTGATTCTGCAACATTTGCAAAATTATTTAATACATCTACTACTGCAACTATATTAGATGTTTTTTGTAGTCTTTCAATCTGTGATGAAATTTGTGTTCTAATTTTTACAAATTCTTCGTATTCTAGACTTACAATTCTTTCTTCTGCTCCTAATACTTTGTCCTCAATTTCTTTTAGCTCTTCTGTTATAAATCTCTCAGCACCTGTTAATGTTTGTTTTCTTATATATCTATCAGGAACTTGGTTTAAAAATGATCTTGTAACTTCAATATAATATCCAAATACTTTTGTATATCCAACTTTTAAGTTCTTTATTCCTGTAGCTTCTCTTTCTTTATTTTCAATATTAACTAACCAATTTTTGCCTTCAGTTGCTGCTTTTTTGCATTCATCTATTTCTGGATTATAACCCATTTTTATTATTCCACCATCTTTTAGAGTAATTGGTGGTTCTTCAACTATAGATTTTTCTATTAATTCTTCTATATCTTTTAATTCATCAAGTTCTTCATATAATTTTTTAAGCATCGGTGATTGTGTTTGTTTTAATTCTTCTTTAAGTTCAGGCAATTTTGATAAAGAATTTTTTAAAGATATTAAATCTCTTGCATTTGCACTTCCATAAGAAATTCTTCCTTCAAGTCTTTCTATATCATAAACTTTATTTAATGTTTCAACTATATCTCCTCTTAGAATAAAATTATCTTTTAATTCTTCGACAGAGTCTAATCTTTCATTTATTTCTTTTACATCTACTAAAGGATCATTTATCCATCTTCTTAGAGTTCTTCCTCCCATAGATGTTGATGTTTTATCTAATACCCAAATTAAAGTTCCTCTTTTTGATTTGTCTCTCATTCTCTCAGTAAGTTCAAGATTTCTTCTTGCTGAAATATCAAGTGACATATATCTAGTTGTTTTATATAGTTTTATTGTATTAATATGATCTAATTTTATTTTTTGAGTTTGATTTAAATATTCTGTAAGTCCATTAATAGCTGCAACAGCAAATAAATTGTCTTTTAGTTCTTTTCCTGTTTCATTATCAATTGTATATATTCTTTCAAGTAATTCTGTTTCTTCTGAAAAAGCTTCCTCTTCAACATTTGAAACACATACATTAATTCTATCTTTAATGGTTGAAATTTCTTTTACAGAATCTGTCATCATTTTGTTTGCAATTATTTCTGCTGGTGTAAATCTTGCGATTTCATCTAATAATTTTTCAAAGTTGTTGGTCTCTGTTATTTGTGTTGCAAAGAAATCACCTGTACTAACATCACAAACAGCTAGTCCAAAAAATAAACCTTTTTTTACAATTGACATTATAAAATTATTTTTCTTTTCGTCTAATAAATTTGCTTCAATTACTGTTCCAGGTGTAATAACTCTAATTACATCTCTTTTTACTATTCCTTTTGCTTTTTTAGGATCTTCTAATTGTTCACATATTGCTACTTTATATCCTTTTGCAATAAGTTTTGAAATATATATTTCTGCAGAATGAAATGGCACACCACACATTGGTGCTTTTTCTTCTTGACCACATGCTTTACCTGTAAGTGTAATTTCTAGTTCTCTTGATGCTGTCAATGCATCATCAAAAAACATTTCATAAAAGTCTCCTAATCGATAAAACAAGATACAATCTTTATATTCTTCTTTTTTCTGCATATAATGTTGCATCATTGGTGAAAATTGTTCTGCCATTTTTTCCATTCCTTTCTACATTCTTATTATAATGTTTCTCCAGTTAAATACCATTTATGTTCTTCTGTAATCTTTATATCAATCATTTTTCCAATTAAATCTTCAGTTCCAATAAAGTTTACTACTTTATTAGAATCAGTTCTTCCTGTTAATGTTGTCTTATCATTTTTGCTATATCCATCTACTAATATTTTTTGTGTTGTTCCTATATATTTTTCATTATTTTCAGAAACTTTGCTATCATATAATTCTTTTAAACGTTCAAATCTTTCATGTTTAATTCCTTCAGGAATTTGATTTTCTTTCTTATCAGCAACTGTTCCAATTCTTCTTGAGAATATAAACATAAATATTTGTTCAAAGTTTACCTTTCTTACCACATCAAGAGTTTCTTCAAAATCTTCTTCTGTTTCTCCTGGAAATCCTACTATTATGTCTGTAGAGAATAAAACTCCAGGAATTTTTGATTTCATTTTTTCTACTAATGATAAATATTGTTCTTTTGTATATTTTCTATTCATTTCCTTTAATACGTTTGTACTTCCTGCTTGTAATGGAAGATGTATAATCTTAGAAACTTTTTCATTATTAGCTATTGCATCAATAACATCATCAGTAAAATCCTTTGGATGTGGTGATATAAATCTTATTCTTTCAATTCCTTCTATTTTGCAAACATCATTTAATAGATTTGCAAATTTATAACCATTTCCTCCATCATATGAATTTACATTTTGTCCTAGTAATGTAATTTCTTTATATCCATCTTTTGAAAGAGTTTTTACTTCTTCAAGAATTTTTTCTGGCTTTCTACTTCTTTCTCTTCCTCTAACATATGGAACTATGCAATATGAACAGAAATTATTACATCCATACATAATAGTAACAGATGCTTTATATTTATCATTTCTGCTTATTGGTAAATCTTCTATTACTTCTCCATCTATATCAATTACATCTCTTACTTTTTTTCTTTCTTCAATTGTTTTTAGTAAATCTTCCTCAAATTTATGTAATGTATGTGTTCCAAAAACAATATCAGTATAATTATAGCTTTTCTTGATTTTTTCTAATACATGAGGTTCTTGCATCATACAACCACCAATTGCAATGATTGTACCTTTTTCTTCTTTTTGCTTTTTTAGTTCTCCTAGTTTTCCAAAAAGTCTTTCTTCTGCATTTTCTCTAACGCAACATGTATTGTATATAACTAGATCCGCTTCTTCAATTTTTTCTGTTTTTTCATATCCTATTTTTTCAACTATTCCGGCAATTTTTTCTGAGTCGTTTTCATTTAGTTGACATCCCATTGTCGTTATAAAATATTTTTTCATATCTATTCCTCTTCTTTGTGATATATTTCAGGATAGTTCCATTCTTTACATCCTTCAGTTATTTGTTTATCAATAAAATGATTTCTATTTATATTATCACCTTGGCAAAAATATTTGCATTTTTGTGCAGTTGTCTGTTTTCCATTTCCCATAATTATTGGATCATCCCATGTAACATCTACAGTATACCAGACATTATTTATTTGTACATAATTCCACATATGTCTTTCTGTTGTTCCTTGATCGTCTTGAGCATATCCTGAAACTATGATGCATGGAATATTTAATTCATCTAAAAGATATTTAAATGATTTTGCATATCCTTCACAAACAACACTATCTCCAAGTAAAGCACCATATATATTTCTTGAATTTACTTCTAACTTTGACGTGTCATATTGTAATTTATCTATCAGCCAATTATGAATGAAATATATTTTTTGATAATTACTTCCTGTTGCTTGTGGCAAAATAGAATCTTTTATCGCATTTATTTCTGTTAACATTTCTTCTACATCGTCTTTAGTTTCTATGCCATCTATAAAATAATTGTCTACTTCATCTGATTTAGAAAAAGATACTTCATAGTAAGATGAATTTGATCTTGTATAAGTTATTTCTTTCAGAATTGTTTTAGTAAAATCTATATAAAACAGATCCATATTATCAAATCTAATTGCATCTACAGCATTTTGATATTCTTCACTTAATACTTGCATACCATTTGACTTTTTCAAAATATTGTCAAACTCATGATTAGTAAATTCAATTTTAGCTGTTCCAGTTTTTAATTTTTCTTTATTCTTAATTAGCTTATTATAAATTGTCTTAGCTGTATCGCTTAATTGATTATAATAAAATCTATCTTCTTTACCATTAGATAAACTTAAGTTTTCATCTTTTAGTGATAAGCCATTATTTATATATTTGTCAGGATTGTTACCTGTAATAAATTCAATATTAATTACTCCAAAACCAATTAATGCAATTATGACTGATAATGCATAAATTGATAAGATTAAAAACAATTTTATAATTTTTTTCATCAAAACCTCTTTTGTTTACTTATACATTAAATCTGAATAGTACTATGTCTCCCTCTTGCATGATGTAATCCTTACCTTCAAGTCTCATTAAACCTTTTTCCTTTACAGCATTCATTGAACCTTCTCTAATTAAGTCATCATAAGAAACTACTTCAGCTCTTATGAATCCTCTTTCAATATCAGAATGTATTTTTCCTGCTGCTTTTGGTGCTTTTGTTCCCTTTTTTATTGTCCATGCTCTTACTTCTGGTTCCCCAGCAGTTAAAAATGACATTAATCCAAGTAATTTATAACTTGATTTAATAACTTTATCTAATCCAGATTCTTCTAATCCTAATTCGTGTAACATTTCAATTTTATCATCTTTGTCTAAAGTACTTAATTCTTCTTCTAGTTTTACACATAAAGGAATAACTTCTGCATTTTCAATTTTTGCATACTCTTTTACTTTTTGTACGTTTTGATTATTTTCAGGATTATTTATTTCAGTTTCAGAAATATTAGCTATATATAATATAGGTTTCATTGTAAGTAAAAAGCTATCTTTTATTACTTCATTTTCTTCTTCAGTTAAGCTAACAGTTCTTGCTGATTTTCCTTCATCTAATGCTTTCTTTACTTTTTCTAAAACATCTATTTCAAATTGGAATTTTTTATCTCCTTTTAAGTTCTTTTTTGCTCTTTCTAATCTTTTCTCAACTGTTTCTATATCAGCAAAAATCAATTCTAAATTAATTGTTTCTATATCTCTTAAAGGATCAACACTTCCATCAACATGGACAATATTATCGTCTTCAAAACATCTAACTACTTCAACAATGCTATCAACTTCTCTAATATGTGATAAGAATTTATTTCCAAGTCCTTCACCTTTACTTGCTCCTTTAACTAATCCTGCTATATCAACAAATTCAATAACTGCTGGTGTTACTTTTTCTGGTTTATAAATTTCAGCTAATTTGTCTAATCTTTCATCAGGTACTGCTACAACTCCTACATTTGGTTCAATAGTACAAAATGGATAATTTGCGCATTCTGCTCCTGCATTTGTTATACTATTAAACATTGTACTTTTACCAACATTTGGTAGTCCTACTATTCCTATTTTCATAAATTTACCTCATCTTTCATATATCTATATAATTCTCCCCAGGTATATACTTCTTTTATATTTGGGTGATTTGAAGCTCTCATGTTGCTGTCTCTCATATATATAGCTTTAATTCCTATATTGGCTACTTTTTCACAAATTCTTATTGAGTCATCTATCATAATATCAATCTTTTCCATTTTACAAATCTGAGCTTTGTCTATCGTTTGCCAATAATATTTGTTAAATTCAATATTTTCTCTTTTCAAAATTTCCTTAGCATTATCAATCATTGCTGGAACTGTTTTACCTCTTGATGTAATCACTACAAATTCATGGCCATCTTGTTTTAGTAATTCTATTACTTCTTTTGCTCCGTGGCATAATATGACTTTTTACTGCCCACTTTGGCATTTCTTCTGTCATAAATTTGTAGACTTCTTCTTTAGTCCAGTCATATCTTTCTTCAATGTTTAATGCAGTTGGATCTTTCAAATAATTCTTTTTTAATACATTTAAATTATATAATTCAGTCGCATTTCTAAATTGTCTTTCTGAGTCTATTACAACTCCATCTAAATCAATTCCAATTCTCATAAATACTCCTATTTTACTATTAGTGAAGTATATCATATTTTATCCTTAAAGTGTAGTATTTTTTATTAAAAAGATACTATTAGTATTCTTGTCTTTTACTTCAATAAGGTATAATATAATAATGTATTTAATTAAAGTTTAGGAGCAATTTAAATGAAGGAAGAATTTCATGTTTTAATTTTTAGTATGATAAACAATCTAATTATATCTATACTTAAAGTTGTTCGGAGGAATATTTTTTAACTTAACTTCTTTATTTGCTGATGGTATGCATACTTTCAGTGACTTTGTAACAGATATTGTTTGTTTGATTAGTGCAAAACTTTCTAAACGTAGACCAACAAAAAACCATCCTTTTGGTTTTGGTAAAATAGAATATTTAACAAATGTATTTATTGGAATAATTCTACTTGCACTTGGTATTTTTATTATTTTTCATGCCTTTACTGGTGAAAAAATAATTCCACCTTTATCTGTGCTAATTTTACTTGCTGTTACATTGGTTCTAAAACTCATCTCAATATATATTATGCATAGGACTGGTGAAAAAATAAACAGCCAATTATTAATTACTGCTGTAAAAGAATCTTCAACAGATTTATATTCAACTATTGGTGTTATGATAATCACTGTATTGTTACAGTTTTCATCTAAATTTCCGATTTTAAGTTATACTGATATACTTGGTTCTATTCTTATTGCATTTATCGTTTTTAAAACATCATTTCATATTATGCTTGAAAATTCTCTTTCACTAATTGGTGAGGTTGAAGATAATAAAGAGATTATAAATAAAGTTAAAGAATATATTGTGAAACATAAACATGTGGAAAATCAAAAGATATTCTTGATTAAATATGGTGCTTATTATAAATTACAATTAACATTAGTATTAGATCCAAAAATCACATTAAAATCTGCTACTAGAATTGAGGATGAGATAAAAAAAGATATTATTAGACATAGATCTTTACATATTAAATATGTTACAATTTTTATAACTGATAAAATATAAAATTGAATGGAGAAATTTTATGGAAAATTATCATAATTCAGTTGATGTTAATGATGAAAGCAAAAAACATTTAGAAGAAGTTTATGCTGACAAAGCATACTATCTTTTGTTTCCATGTTTTTTTGCTTTTATTGTTAGTTTTATTTCTTATTTTATAGCTTTTTATGTAGCTTCTTATTTTTCCGATTTTTATGCACATGATTTTGGAGTTTATTTTGAAGTTGTTTCTTTTTTCTGTACTTTATTTGCATTTAATACTATCAAAAAGCACAACTTTTCAACTTCTAAAAAACTTATTATAGCAGCAATGATTCCTATAGGTTTTATTTTTATATATGACTTATTTAATTTAGTTGTTAATATAGATTTTATAATTTCTGAACTAATTTTTTATAGTTCGCAAGAAGGTTTTAATTTATTTCTATTCATACTTAACTATTTAGATATTACAGTTGTTATTAATTTAATTTTCTTGTATTGGTCTTTTTCTTCTTTAAGTATTGCAGATGGAACTAAGAAAAATGATTCTTTCGAAGATAATTTTTATGATGATATAACAAATCGGAAAGCCTTAATATCAAAAGCTTTCCGATTATTTTTTTTATTTATAGTGTATATCTTCATCAAATATAATATCATCATTTTGTGTTAATTCTTCTTTTAATTCTTCATTACGTGAAATTCTTGCTGATAGGTAAATTATAATTAATACAATAAAAACATAACATATTTCATATATTGTAGACTTTATTTTAAAGTTTCTATATGAAGATTTACTTTTTTCGATATAATCTTCCTTATTAGTTGTTAAATTAATTCCTGTAAGACTTATAGTTATTTTTTCTTTATTTTCGCTTTCTTCATCAGTTTTTTCATATTGTTCATAGAATTCGTTAAATTTTTCTTCTGTATATTTTTTGTTCATACTAGCTTGCATTCCCATTGTTATAATTATTACGCCTATTGAAACTATAGCTAGCATTCTTAATAATTTTATTAATTCTTCTTTTGTTCTAGATAAAAACGTTATAGCAAATGCTAATAGTATAGAAATAAATGGCGTTATAAGCTGAAAAGTTAGAAAGTTTTGCTTCTCTTTTAGTATTGGATCATTAAAATCTATCTTGTTAAACCATATAAATACAATGGCTCCAATTACAATAAAGAATAATGTTGTTAGTATCTCCATTAGTAAAAAGTTTTTATCATAATTTACAATATAATAGTATCCATAATGAGTATGATAAAATCCATTATGGTTGTTATTGTTATTATTGTTGTTTCCGTTGTTACCATTATTGCTATTATTAATTGTTATATTAGGTGCTGGCCCTCTTCCTCTAAACATATGTATTCTCCTTTTCTTATGTCGTTGTGATCGTATTATATACAAAAACCAACTCTTTTAAATAAGTTGGTTTTTATATAACTATTTTATTTCTGAGCCTCCCCATTCAACAACAACAAATCCTTTTCTCTCTGGTGTTACTAGTTTTTGTTCTTTAACGTCTATTGGCTTATCTAGACCTTTGAATGTCATTATAACTCTTATTATAGTATCTGGATTTCCAGATACTTCTAGCTCCATATTTTGGTTTATTTCTTCATTTGTTGCAAATCTTATATAATTGTATTTATTGCTTTGTAATTTTGGCAACCAGTATACAATAAACTCTTCTGCTTCTCTTTCATTTAATCCTAATATAGCTAATTTTTCTTCTAGGAATTCTTCTACTTGTGAACTTTCTACTACAAATCCTTCATCTTTTACTTCATATGGTACTTTATTATCATTTTCATAATATAATGCATACAAATTTCTACCATCGTTTAAATCTACTAAGTCTCCATTTGGCTTTGCCAGTACTTTCCAGCCATCTTCATAATTTGGATATGAACATGTTATATTTTCTTTATTTCCTAGTCTAACAGTTATTTCTTGTTCTTCTGTTGGATATAAATAAATAATAGGTTTAGCTGTAACTATTACATTATGATCTTCAATGTATAAATGGGAAAATAATAATCCTAATAATAAGCATATAATTATTGATACACATCCAACAGCAATATGTATTCTTTTTACTTTCTTTACTGCTCTTGTTTCTGCGTTTTCTGTATTTTTTGTATATTGGCTTACATTAGTATTATCTCTTTTATTTGATATTAATATTAAAATGATGAAAAAAATAGCAACTGCTATAACTGAAAACATAATTACTTCGATTGACATGATTATTTCTCCTTTGTATATTTCTTATTAAATTGGAGCTTCCAGCCAGAATCGAACTGGCGACCTCATCCTTACCATGGATGCGCTCTACCTACTGAGCTATAGAAGCAATTTATTTAGTCATTATAGTTCAGTAGATTTTTTATTGTTTTCTTTCTAATTCTTTGGATTGCATTATCAACTGATTTAACTGGAGCATTAAGTTTATTTGCTATTTCAGTATAACTTTCACCGTCAGTGTATCTGTGCAATACTTGTTTTTCAAAATCACTTAATGTCTCATCTATTCTTTCTTCAATGAATTTATAATATTCTTTTTGGGTAACAGTATCTAAAGGATCTTCTATAGTATTTGAATCAAAAACATCAAATAGAGTTGTGTCATCATTTTCGTCATATGCAGATATATTTAAAGATAAATATGAATTAAGCGGGATATGTTTTTGTCTCATTGATGTTTTTATAGCAGTTTGTAATTGTCTTTCTATACAAAGATTAGCAAAAGTTTTGAATGAACTCTGCTTTTCAGGGTCAAAACTTTTAATGGCTTTAAATAATCCAATTAAACCTTCTTGCATTATATCTTCTTTTTCTGCACCAACAATAAAATATTTTCCTGCTTTCATATTTACAATGTCAGTATACTTGTTCAAAAGATAATCTAAAGCCTTTTTATCTCCTTGCCTTGTCATTTTCACTAAAGTGACATCGTCAAGCTTATCAAATTCTTTGTTTTGGAAATATACATTTTGCATTTAATTAAAAACCATTCCTTCATCAATTTGACTTATTAATTAGTATTATATTTGCTAAGTCTTTGTATGTCAAGCTTTTCGCGACAATTTTTCTATTGTAAAACATCTTTGATAGCTTCACCTATAATTTTGTTAACGTCAGCCATCATAACGTTAAAACGCACTTCTTTATCAAAGTAGTCTTTTACTTCTGGGTTTTGTACTAATATTTTATATAAATCTTCTAATTTTTTCATTTTTTCTTCTGATTGTTTTTCTCCCTGAAGTTCTAATATTTGTTCTTCATATCTAATTTTTTCAAATTCATCAATCTTTTCTTTTAATCCTTCTACAGATTTTACTTTGTCTTTTGCTTCTTTATATTCAGTATACTCTTTACTTTCTTTAAGAGCCCTTCCTAAGCTATTTACTTCATCATATACGTTCATTTTTTACCTCCTCAAATAAGTAAGAGGACCTTATAACTAATGTCCTCTTTCGTATAAAATATATTCGTATTAAGCATATGCTTGACGTTTTTTAAATCCAAGCAAGTTTGTAATTTCTCCTTCTGTATTTTTTGCCTTTTTTGCTTTTTGTGCTTTTTCTTGTTCGATTTGTTTTGCTTGTCTTTCTGCCATAGTTTGGCAAATTGCTTTTTGATATGTAAAGTGTGTATCTTGAGCAATTTTGGTCCAACTAAATTTATTTTTTACATCTAATTTTGCTTGTTTAACTACATTTGCACATAATTGAGGATCATATAATAGAGCTAATATAGAATCAGCTAATGAATTTGCATTTCCTGCATAGCTTTTCATTCCATTTACACCATGTTCAACAATTTCATTTAATCCTCCAACATCTGAAACAACTACTGGAACTCCTGCAAGCATTGCTTCTAATGCAACAATTCCGAAAGGTTCATATGTGCTTGGAAATACTGATATGTCAGCGCATTTGTACATTTTGCATAAATTTTTATGTGCTAAATATCCAGTAAAGTAAACTTTATTAGATATGCCTAGATGTTCAACTTCTGCACGAAGTTCATCTATCATTCCACCTTTACCTGCAATAATAAGTTTTGCATCATGATAACTATTTAAAATTTTTGGCATTGCAGCAATTAAATTCTGAATTCCTTTTTCATAAACAAGTCTTCCTGAGAATAAAATTATTTTTTCATTATCAGCTGCAAATCTTCTTCTAAATTCATAATCTCTTTCAATTCCAGCAAAATTTGTTTGAGTGATTCCATTTGGAATTACATTTATTTTTTCATAAGGTAATCCAAATAGTCTTTGAAGTTCACTTTTCATATAATTACTATTTACTATTACTTCTGTTGCTTCATATGTTAGCATCCATTCTGTATCATTTATGTATCTTTGAGTTTCATCATGAATTCCGCTATTTCTACCAGCTTCTGTTGCATGTATTGTAGCAACAATTGGAATATCATATGAATTCTTTAATGATTTAGCTGCATAAGCAACTAACCAATCATGTGCATGTATAACATCAAATTTTCCTTCTTTTGCAATTATTTCATTTGCTTTAGCTACTAAGTTAAAGTTTAATTGCATTATCCAATCTATAAAATTATTAGGGCTAATAATATAGTTATCAACTCTGTACACTTTTACACCATTATCGTCTTCAAAATATGGTGTTTCACCTTCTTTGTATGTAACGACTGTTACATCGTGTCCATCTTTTATTAATCTTTGTGATAAATCGTGTACAACTCTGGAAATACCTCCAACAATTCTTGGTGGATACTCCCATGATAACATTAAAATTTTCATTCTTTGCTATTGCCCCTTTCGTTTTTTTTCTAAATTTTTCTTTCGTTTTTTTCAAATTCCTTTATTATTGTATATAATAACAAAAAAAATGTAAATAGTTAACATTAAAAAAATACTTTTTTAATGTTTTTTTATTTTTTCGCGCTTTTCTCTTGTAATTATTCAAAATTATATATATTATTATATAAGATTATTATTTTACAAAGGAGGAAAAAGTATGCCTAGAACAAAAAAAGAAGCAGAAAAAACAGAAAAAATAGAGAAATCTATAACTTCTGCTACTAAAAAGGCTACTTCAAAAAAATCTACTGTATCAACAAAGAAAACAACAAAATCTACTAAAGCATCTACTAAAACCACTCCTGTAAAAAAAGCTGTTTCTAAAGAGAAAAAAGATACTTCTCCAAAAGCAGTTAAAAGTACTAAAAAAGTTACTGTAAAAAAGACTACAACAGCTAAAAAAAGTACTAAAAAAGTTACTTCTACACCAAAAGCTACAAAGACTGTAAAAACTACAAAGGTCACAAAGCCTAAAGCTAAGACTGTTAAAAAAACCACTTCTAGAATTAAGAAAAGTGTAGAAAAAGATTTTACGAATGTTTTAGAATATTATGACTTACCATATCGTTATAATGAAACAACAGTTAAAATATTAGCTCAAACTCCTAAAGTTTTATTTGTTTATTGGGATATTTCAGATGATGATCGAGCTAATCTTACTAAAAAATATGGTGAATATTTCTTTAATGATACTTACCCTGTTTTAATTGTTCACAATAAAACATTAGATTATTTTCAAGAAGTTGAAATAAATGATTTTGCAAATAGTTGGTATTTATCTATACCTGATGCAAGGTGTGAATATTCTATAGAACTTGGTAGAAGATTTAAAGAATATGCAAAAAGAAATCCTAACATGAATCATAAAGAAGATTTAGATAAAGTTTTACCTATTACTTCTTCAAATGATCTAGTAATGCCTAATGATAGAGTTTTGATTGATGAGATTAAACCTCAAGTTAAATATAGAAATGTTAAAACAAATAAAGAATCTTACAAGTCAATACTTTATATTTTACAAAACAAAAATTATAAATTATTTGACTATTATAGTTTATATAAAGAAATGTATCAAGTTGAAGATATTTCAAGATTATTTAATCTAAATAATCCATCTTCTGCCGGTAACCCTACTTCAACTTTTAAATAATTTGGCAAAGGTTCGTTTTCGTACTTTTGCCTTTAGTTTTTTTTGATGAGATTATGAAAGGATAAACAATATGGATAAAAATAAAGGATATGTTACTTTTATACTTCATGCTCATTTGCCATTTATTCATCATCCAGAAAGTGAAGACTATTTGGAAGAACAATGGCTTTTTGAAGCTATGTCTGAAACATATATCCCATTACTATTAAATTTTAAAAAATTAGAAGATGAAGGCGTTAAATTCAGATTAACTATGACTATGACTCCTCCTCTTCTTTATATGCTTGATAATAAATTATTACAAGAAAGATATATAAAATATTTAAAAAAACATATTGAACTTGCAGAAAAAGAAGTAAAAAGAACTGTATATGATGAAAGATTAAACTCTTTATCAAAGTATTATTTAGATAGATACTCAAATGATTTACATGTATTTAAAGATATTTATGATTGTAATTTGATAAATGGTTTTAAACATTTTCAAGATGCAGGATTTCTTGAGATAATTACTTGTGGTGCAACCCATGGTTACTTCCCTATTTTATATGTAAATCCACAAGCTGTTAAAGCTCAAATTGCTGTTGGTGTTCAAACTTATAAAAAGTTTTTTGGAAGACAACCTCGTGGTATATGGCTTCCTGAATGTGGTTATGTTCCTGAGGCTGATAAATTCTTGAAAGAATTTGGAATAGAATATGCTATTGTTGAATCACATGGAATTTTATATGCTGATCCTACTCCTGTTTATGGGACTTTTGCTCCTATAGTTTCTCCTGATGGTTTAATTGCTTTTGGACGTGATATAGAATCATCTAAACAAGTTTGGAGTTCTATTATTGGTTATCCAGGTGATTTTAATTATAGAGAATATTATCGTGATATTGGTTATGATTTAGATTATGATTATATAAAACCTTATATAGCTTCTAATGGTGCTCGTGTTCATACAGGGATAAAATATTATAGAATAACTTCAAAAAATGGGGAAAAAGATTATTATAATCCAAGATGGGCTATGGATACTGCAGAAAAACAAGCCGGACATTTTCTAGATTGTCGTACAGCACAAATTGAAAATCTTTCTAGATTTATGGATGTCCCTCCTATCGTAGTTTGTCCATATGATGCAGAACTTTATGGTCATTGGTGGTATGAAGGTCCTTATTGGTTATATATATTATTTAAGAAGATTTATTATGATGAATGTAATTTTACATTAGTAACTCCTGGAGATTATATTGATAGACATCCTAATATTCAAGTATCTACTCCTTGTAGATCAAGTTGGGGTGCTAAAGGATATAGTGAGGTTTGGTTAAATCAAACAAATGACTACGTTCATCGTCATTTGCACAAAGCTGCTGATAGAATGATTGAACTTGCAAACTTATATCCTGATGAAGATAATGATCTTAGAAAAAAAGCTTTAAATCAATGTGCTCGTGAATTATTACTAGCTCAAAGTAGTGACTGGTTGTTTATTATTACAAATGGAACAATGGTTGATTATGCAAAAAAGCGAATCAAACAGCATATTGGAAGATTTACTAAATTGTATTATCAGATAAAAAAAGATTCTATTGATGAAAAATTTGTTGATGATATCTATTCACAAGATTTAATTTTTAAAGATATAGATTATAGAATATATAAATAGAAAGTTTTAACTAACTTTCTATTTTTCTATTTTATGACAAACTCTTTTTGATTACTATTAGAATAAACTATTAGAAAGTGTCAATACTATTTGGTAGGAGGCTTTCATTTCTATGTTTACTTTAATTTTAAATAATTCTAATATGTCTGATTTAGTTTATTCTTATATTTTAGAAAATATGAATATAAAAAATGTAAACATTATAAAGGATAAAAATACTCTTAAATTTAAATTTAAGGAAATAGATTTACAACAATTCTCTCTTTTTTTAACTGATTTAATAATACATTTCTATGAAAATAAAATATTAAAGAAAATATTAAAGAAGAATTATTTTTATTTTAATGATGATGACTTATCTGAAATACTTGATACTTGTAATTCAATTTTGGAGCAAGAAGATTCTAGTCATAAAAAAGATTTAATATATTTGTCTGTTATTGATTATATTAAAGATGAAAATAGTTTAGACCTTGATGGTTTTGTTCAGTTTCGTTTAAAAGATTATTTTGAAATATTAGATTACTTAGTTGATTTATCAGTTAACAATTTTATTATTAACCGTGAGTATTTAAAATTTATAGAATTATTACAGGACTATATTTTTTCATCAGATCCCCAAATTGATGTTGTACATTTAATATATTTAAAAAATGAATCAATTTTATTAGATAAGTTTAAAAAACCTATTCCTGTGGATGATCATATTTTAGATGCAAAATATTTGTCTGATATTTCATTTTCATCTAATGATTATTCATTAAATACTTTATTAAATATTTTGCCTCAGAAACTTTATATTCATGTTTTAGATAAAACTGATGAATTTATAGATACAATTCAAAAGATTTTCAAGTCGCGAGCTGTTCTTTGTTTTAATTGTGATATTTGTAATTTATATAAAAATACTTCTCAATTAGTTCATTCTGATAATCTAGATTTTTAGATTATCTTTTTTTTGCCTGGTATTGAAATATTATATTCCTCATTGATATAATATTTTAAGATTATATTAGGAGTAAAAAAATGTCAGGTTTTGTATTAAAAGTTATAGCATGTATAGCAATGTTTTGTGGCCATCTTCCATTTGCTAATGGCTCTCTTGCTATACCATTTATTTTTATTGGAAGATTAGCTTTTCCAATATTCGCATTTTTAATTTCTGAAGGTTATGTTCATACTAAGAGTTTCAAAAAATATTTAACAAGATTGATTGTGTTGGCTTTAATTTCGCAACTTCCAGCATATTTACTATTTTTTAATAGTTTCTCAGATCTTTATCTAAATATTTACTTTACTCTTGCTCTTGGATTAATATCTATTAGAGTTTATGATAAGGTAAAAAATAAATATGCTTCATTTATTATGATATTTATATTAGCTTTTCTTGCTCAAATATCAGGATGTGATTTTGGTGCGATTGGTGTATTGATGATTTTATTTTTCTTTATTACTAAGAATCATAATCGTGCATTTTTAATATTATCACAATTTGTTTTAATGGTATTATTATTTGTAGATGATTTTACTTTATATCCTTTAACTATAGAGCGTATTTTTTATTATGGAACTAATTTAGTAGTAACCATTTCTTCTTTAATTTTAATTGTACTATATAATGGAAAACGCGGAAAAAATAGTAAACAAATTCAATTAGGTTTTTATCTATTTTATCCAATACATTTGATTTTACTTTGCTTAATTAAATATTTTATATAAAGAACAAAAGCGGACAATATGTAATCTGCAAAAGGAAAAAATATTCTGAATTGTCCGCGTCTTTGTTCTAAG
>CANQPZ010000032.1 GCA_947625895.1 uncultured Clostridia bacterium
GCCCGGTAGTTCAGTTGGTTAGAACGCTAGCCTGTCACGCTAGAGGTCGACGGTTCGAGCCCGTTCCGGGTCGCCAACAACTATCTAGACAAACTAGATAGTTTTACTTTATTTGGCTCGATAGCTCAGTTGGTAGAGCAGAGGACTGAAAATCCTCGTGTCAGTGGTTCGATTCCACTTCGAGCCACCACTAAAAAACAGCTATATCAAAAGATACAGCTGTTTTTTTTATTGTTTCAAAAAATATTCTATCAAGTCCATATTTTACATATTTTCTATCAAAAAGGTTGTCAGAAAAGTTGTCAAAATTTAAAACAAATATTCATATATTTAAAAAAAATAAAAAATTGCAAAAAAAGCCAACCTTACTACAAAAGGTTGACCAATATCAAAAAGAAATGTATCTTTACAAATTAAGTTAAGAGAAAGAAAGACACATCCTTAACCACACAAAGGGTAATGTTTCCCCCTTTGTGTGTATTATAAAAATAAAAAATAATAATGTCAAGAAATTATAGTAACAAAATGATTTTTCACTTCTTACCTTTTTCAAAAAAATAAAGCTATTAATCATAGCTTTATTTTTCTTGAACCACCTCAATTGCTTTTTGCAACTGATTGTCATTTTCTCTTGTTAAATTTTCTGTAGCTTCTTCACTTAACTGAACTTCAACATCAGGTTTTATTCCTACTTCATTAATTTTATTTTCATTTGGAGAGAAATATTCTGCTGTTGTAATTTTTAGAGCTCCTTTATATACATTTGGAAAAATTGTTTGCATTACACCTTTTCCATAAGTATTTGTTCCGACAATTTTAGCTATACCGTAATCTTTTAATATTCCTGTTAGGATTTCAGATGCACTTGCAGAATAATTATTAACTAAAACTACAACTGGAATATCAATAACTTTATCAGTTTTAGAAAATTCTTTCTGAATTTCTCCTTTATTATTTTTAGTTATTAGTAAAGTCTTACCTTTCTCAACAAACAAATCTGCAATATTAAGTACTGATGTAACATATCCTCCGGAATTATCTCTTAAATCAACAATTAGATATTTAGCTCCTTTTGATTTTAAATCATCATAAGCAGTTGCAAATTCTTCATCACTTGTGTCTGTAAATGAATCAAAATCTATATATCCAATGTTATTTTCCAACATTTCACTTTTGATTTTGTACATCTTAATTGATTGTCTTTCTATATCAAAAGTTAATTCTTCTTCTCCTCTCTTTACTTTAATCTTTACTTTTGTTCCTTCTTCACCTTTCACTTTTGATGATATATAATCAGAACCTTTAGTACTTACATCTTCTAAATTAACTTCAATAATTATATCACCAGCTTTTATTCCAGCTTTTGCTGCAGGAGTATCTTCACTTACAGTTCCTAAAATAACTGTTTCATTAGTATTTTTATTTTCTGTCAAATATACACCTATACCAACAAAATCAGATAATTCTGAACTTAAATTTTCCCATTCTGATTGAGTTAAGTATTCAGTATATTGATCACCTAATCCACTAACATAACCTTTTATCGCAGCTTCTTTTAATGCTTCATCATCTATCTCACCAATATATTCATCTTCAATTTTAGTTCTTACTTCATCTAAATATGTTGAAATTTCTTCTGACGAATCGTATTTTTTTACTATAAGCGATCTATTAGATAAATAAGAATAATATATAAATATAGTTCCACATAATGTAACTACAAATGTAATTAATATAGCTAATATGATTTTAACATTTTGAAAATACTTTTTATCTTCTTCTTCCATTTTGTCCTCCATTCTGATTTAAACAACTAATAAGAGCGTAATAAATACGCTCTTACTAATAAACTCTTATTGTAAATATTTTAAAGGATTTACGCAATTAGCATATCTATATCCTGGTGTTCTAATTTCAAAGTGTAAATGTGCTCCTGTAACGTTTCCTGATTTTCCAGATGACATTATCTTTTGACCTTTTGTAACTTTTTGTCCAACACTTACATTTACACTTGAAGCATGGGCATAAAAACTATAAATATTATTTCCATGATATATTTCAACAAAATTTCCATATGCCGAATTATATCCTGTATCAAATACTTGCCCATCTCCAATAGCATAAACTGGTGTACCTACACCAACTGGGAAATCAACACCTGTATGATATCCAGAGCTCCAATATTTACCTGCAACTCCGAATCCAGTACCAATTTTATGATTTGCTACTGGCCATCCGAAACCGTAAGCACTAGTTCCCCCACCACTGTATTGAGCATCATATTGTTTCTTCATATCATCAATTTTCTTTTTAATACTAGCTTCATGGTTTTTCAATTCATCTATTTGTTTTTGTAATTCTTTTTCTTCAGCAGAAAGTTCAGAAACTTTTTCATTCTTTTGACTTTTTGCAGCATTTAATTCTGCTTTTTTAGCTTCTTGAGTTTTCTTTATTTCTTCTAATCCTGCTTTACTTTCTTCTAAGTCTTTTTTATTCTGTTCAATTTCAGCCTTTGTATTTTTTACTTCTTCAATTAATTCCGTATCAAATTGTGCTATTTCTTCAATCATATAATAATTTGATAAAAATGAAGTTAAACTATCAGAAGTAAGAAGCACATCTAGATAACTTGTATCTCCTGCCTTGTATGATGCAACTAATCTTTTCTCAAGTAAATCTTCTTTTTCATCTAAATCTTTTTGTGCCTTTTCAATTTCAGTTTCTGCTACTTCAATATTTCCAGCTATTTCATTAATTTTATCCGTTAAGTCATATATTTCATCTTCATAACCAGAAATTTGTGTGTTTAATTCTTCAACTTCCTTTTTTATAGTAGACATTTGATTTCTTATTTCAGTCTGCTGTGCTTGAGCATCTTTGATCTTTTGGTCTGTTTCTGCTTTTTCTTTTTCCAATTCTGATTGAGTTGCAGCAAATGTAATAAAAATGTTTCCAAAGAAAGTAAGTAATATTATTATTGTAACTACAATAGCAATTCTTTTTTCTCTTACGTACCCCATTTCTTTCTCCTTTAATTAAACCTCTTACTTTATAGGTAATTCATTGGATTTACTCTGTTAGAATATCCTCCAGGTGAAACTCTGACCTCAAAATGTAAGTGTGGTCCAGTAGAATTTCCTGTACTTCCAACTCTCATAATTTGTTGACCTTGTGAAACACTTTGTCCTTTGGAAACACAAATTGATCCACTTTGTCCATGAGCATATAAAGTAAATGTACCATCATGGTGATTTATAATAACATAATTACCATAACTATAATTTAAAGCTGCTGTTAAAATAACTGTTCCTGATTTTACAGCATAGACTGGCTGACCATTAATTCCTGCTGATCCAAAATCGACAGCTCCATGATATCCTCCACCTGAATAATATAAACCTGTTGTTATTTTAGCATATGCAGATGGAACTGGATATATGAAACCTCCTGGTTTTGATTGAGGTGCTGATGATCCTCCAGTATTTCCACTTGATGCTAGTCTTCTGTTTTCTTCTTCAATTGCCTCTTTTATTGCATCCTTGATCCTTGAATCTTCTGCTTTCATTTCATCTATTTTTTTCTGAAGATTTTGATCTTCAACAGATAATTCTGTAACTTTTGAGTTTTTATCTTTTTTTACACTATCTAGTTCTGATTTCTTTTGCTCTTGTACTTTTTTTGCCTCTTCTAATGCTACTTTACTATCTTCCAAGTCTTGTTTTGCTTCTTCAATCTGAGTTTTTGTTTCTTTTACTTCTTCAATTAATTGTGTATCATATTTAGCCAATTCTTCTATCATATAATAATTTGATAAGAATGAAGTTAAACTATCAGAAGAAAGTAAAACATCTAAATAGCTAGTATCACCAGCTTTATATGAAGCTACTAACCTTTTTTCAAGCAAATCTTCTTTTTCATCTAAGTCTCTTTGTGCTTCTTCAATTTTAGTTTCTGCATCCTCTATACTTTTTTCTGTTTCATCTATCTGACTAGTTAAATCATATATTTCGTCTTCATAACCTGATATTTTAACATTTAAGTCTTCAATTTCTTTCTTAATACCAGTCATTTCATTTCTTATTTCTTCTTGTTGTTTCTGCGTATCCTTTATGTTTTTTTCATTTTCTGCTTGTTGTTGTTTAAGACTAGATGCAGATTCTGCAAAAGAAACTATAATATTACCAAAGAAAATCATAATTAAAATTAAAGCAATACATACAATAATTTTATTTTTTCCTATGTGCTTCATTCTATTTCTCCTTAACTTTTCCCCACATTTTAGTTCTAGTGATATAAGATAATGGACTTATTGGTTCTCCATCTTTTCTTATCTCGAAATGAACATGTGCACCTGTTGTATATCCTGTATTTCCAACTTTTAATACTTCTTCTCCACGTTTTACATTTTGTCCAACTTTTGCAATTATTTGTAAACCATGAGCATATATAGTATTTAGTCCATTACTGTGCTTTATTTCAACCATTTTTCCATAAATTTTATCTTCTTCAGCCTTAATAACAATTCCATCATCAACCGCTACAATCGGTGTCCCATATGGAGCCCCAATATCTACTCCTGAATGAAGTTTATATTCTCCAGTTATTGGATGTTCCCTCATTCCATAAAATGAAGAAATACCTGTATACCCTGGAACAGGCCATGCAAGTTCACCACCTGCAATCATTACTTCTGATCTTTCTAAATATTTCATTATGATTAGTTTCCTCCATCAGCTTGGTTTGAAGTGATATAAGGTATTGGATCAACATATTGTCCATTTACTCTTACTTCAAAATGAGCATGAGCACCTGTAGAGTATCCTGTACTTCCAACTTTCAATACTTCATCTCCACGTTTTACATTTTGTCCAACCTGTACCATTATCTGTGATCCATGGGCATATAATGTTGAAATTCCTCCACCATGATTTATCATAACCATATTTCCATAGGCTTTGTTCATTTCTGCTTTAACTACAACACCATCGTTAGCAGCAATAAATGATGCTCCATATGGTGCTCCAATATCAACTCCTGTATGAAGTTTATATACACCTGTTATTGGGTGTGTTCTCATTCCAAAAGGAGAAGTGATTCTTGTATATCCTGGTGCTGGCCAAGCCATTTCACCACCAACATATGCAAAACCAATATTTGATCTTGCTGCCTCGAAAATTTCAGCTTCAACTTTTTTTACTTCGGTTTGCATATCAATAATATTATTTGTATATTGTGCTTCATCTTCAGACAATTGAGAAATATAACTATTATTTATAACTTTCATGTTTTCCAATGAAACTGCTTTGTTTTCACTTTCTTCAACAGTTTGACTCAACTGCTTTTTTTGTTTCTTTAATTCAACATTTGCAAGTTCCAATTCTTGTTTTTTCTGAGAAATATCATTTAACATCTTGCTATCGTTATCAACGATTTGCTCTATCATATAATAATTAGATATAAAATCAGATAATGATTTAGATTGTAATAAAACATCTAAATAAGTAGTATCACCTGCTTTATATGATGCGACAAGTCTCTTTTCTAATGCCTCTTTTTGAACATTATAATCATCAGTTGCAACAGCTAAGTCTTCTTCAGCTTGCTTAATTGCGACTTCTAGTTCTTCTTTTTGCTGTTTCAAAAATTCTACTTCTATTTCTTGAGAAGTAATTTCTTCATTAAGAGCTGTTATTTCTGCAGCAAGATCTGAAATATCAGATTGTATAATTTCAACTTGCGCATTTGAGGCTTCTAATTGACTCTGCAAATTTGCTTGTTGTTCTCTAAGATCAGAAACATAATCAGAAAATGAATTTCTTGAAAGTAGTAATAAAGATATGCACATCATAACTAAAATTATTAAATATTTAACAACTTTATTCTTCATTCATTATGCTCCTCATTTTTTATTGTAAAAAAATTATTATTTTACAAATTTAGAATATCCTTTTTGGTTTTTGATTATACTTGTAAGTATTTCTTCATAGATATTGAACTACCTAAAGCTCCAATTCCAATTCCTAATGTTAAATAAACAAGTAACATCAATTTATATATTTGTTTAAATGATAATATAGCAACACTTATCTTTATGCTTGCTAGAGATTCAGCTACTTTTTGTATAACTAGTGAATATCCTCCATAGATAATTAACATTGTTATTAAAGCAGCTATAACTCCTATTATTATACCTTCAACTATAAAAGGCCATCTAATAAATGAGTTAGTTGCACCAACATACTTCATAATTGAAATTTCTTTTCTTCTTGAGTGAACTGTTAATTTTATTGTATTTGAAATAATGAAAATTGAAATTGCAATTAATAGTATTAATAGAACACCAGTAACAATTCTGATTCCATTTGCAATATTTATTAATGCATTAATTGTTTTGTCACTGCTTCTAATTTCATCAATATATGACTTACCGTTTATAGTTATTTGATTAATTTGATTTTGTACATCAGCACTTTTTTCCAGATCAGTTAATTTGACAATTACTGAATCTGGGAAAATATTGCTATCTCCAGAATAGCCTTCTAGCAAATCTCTATTATCTTTCCATTTTTCCATTAAATCATCAAGTGCTTCTTGTTTTGTATAAATCTTTGCTTCTGCTACACCATCTATTGTACTAATAATATCTCTAATTTCTTGAACTTCAGATTCATCAGCATCTTTAATAATAAAAACTTGCATTCCTTGATCTTTTTCAATATTAGCCATAATGTTATTAACATTTTCTCCAATTATAAAGAAAATACCAAACATTAACATTGTAGCAATCATTATACATAAAGAAGCTGCTGTTGATTTTTTATTTTTAAATACGTTTCTAAATCCTTCACCTATGTGATAAGTTAATATATTATATCTCACTTATTTTCACCCTTATCCTATTTCTCAATTTCTTCATATCCACCTTTTTGGTCTCTAATAATATTACCTTTATCAATATGGATAACTCTTTTATTCATTGCATCAACGATATTTTTAGCATGTGTTGCCATAACTACAGTCGTTCCTCTTAAGTTAATATCATTTAATAAGTTCATAATTTCCCAAGCAGTATCAGGATCAAGATTTCCTGTTGGCTCGTCTGCGATAATCATAGATGGATTATTTACTAAAGCTCTTGCCAAAGCAACTCTTTGTTGCTCACCACCTGATAACTCATTTGGATACATTTTAGCTTTTGCACTTAAACCTACCAAAGACAATACCATTGGAACTTGTCTTCTAATGTGTCTAGGCGTAGCTTTAACAATATACATAGCAAAAGCTACATTATCATAAACCGTTTTATCAGGTAATAATCTAAAATCCTGAAAAACAACTCCCATACTTCTACGTAAAAATGGGACTTTTTTTGGTTTTAAAAATGTAGTATCTTTTCCATTTATTATAATATTTCCTGATGTTGGTTCTTCTTCTTTCAAGATAAGTTTTATTAAGGTTGATTTTCCTGATCCTGAAGAGCCTACAAGGAATACAAATTCACCTTTATCTATTTTAAAGTTAGCATTATGAACGGCTTCTGTTCCTGTATCATAAACTTTACTTACGTTTTTAAACTCTATCATTTTTTCTCCTTATTTTCGATTAGTTTTGTAGACATATATACGTAATTATCATACCAATAATAAAATTTAAATGCAACACAAAAAATTGAAAAAAAGCAAATAATTTCTCGAATTTACTTGCTTTTTCTTTATATATCTATTCTATTATTTAAATATCTATCCATTCAATTTCATCTCTATAAAAATTTTTAACATTTCCATTGCAACTAACCATATATTCATCATCCAAAATTGCAATAACAAAGCCCTTTTCCTGAGTTTCTTTAATTCTTACATTATCTCCAGCTTTTATAACTTTTCCATTAGTATCATCTTCTTTAGAAACAAATAATCCCATTAGTTTTCCTCCTTTTTGATTGGAAATTTTTCTTCATATTCTTTTTGAAATGAAAACATTAAATTATGCAGACTTTCACTTGGTCTATGAAAATATAAACTATGACAATAATCTATTGCATTTAAATAACTTTCTTTTGTTTGATATTTTCTTTCTTCTAAAATTTTAGTCATGAATTTTATAAGAGACATTAATGAGTCTGGTATATATTCTGGGCACTTATATTCAAGGCCATTTTCTTGTATATATCTTATTACACCTAAGTCTGGAAAATATTTTAATTTTGTTCCTACTTTTTTCTCTAGAAATGATATTTCTTTATCCGCTTCCATTCTTGGAAAAAACAATTTACTATATAGTAATAAATTATATGCCATCTCATCTTGTCCTTTATCAATACACACAAAGCCCATCTTTTTATACAATTGAGCTAGATAAATTGGATTAGCAATAATTTTTAATGCCTTTTCAAAATAAGCATCAAACTTTTTATAATCTTTCAATCTAATACAAGCTTCTAATATTTCAGAATATGCAATATAATTAACTGGGTTCCATCTTAAAGACTTCTCTTCCCACGAAATAACTTCATTGAAGTTTCCATTTTCAAATTCTATCATTCCTTTTAGATGATATATTTCTGAAAGATAATTTCTTTTCCAAGAAATCTTACTATGTTTTTCCATATTGCAATAAATAACAAATTCAAGCTGTGTATTAAAATCCATAATTTTTCCATGTTCATCTATTTCAATTGGTTCTATATTTTTTAAAAGTTCATCAAGTATTTTTGATGCTTCCTCTATTTTTTTCTTTTTTATATAGTTTTGTGCTTTTTCAATCTGCTCAATTATTTCGTTTGGCTTCATACTAAATTACCTCATTAATTTTCTTATCAATATAATTATTAACTTTTTGTCTTGCAAGTTCCATTTTTTCCTTAGTATCAGCATTTTTATAACTTAATCTGTCTATAACTTTGTTAACACAATCATTATTTTTTAAATAAATTAGACCTGGTATAAAATTATAGTCATAAACCCATGCAATATATGACAACCAGTGATCCATATGTGTTTTTCTATGAGTTGAAATTATTGTTTTTTCTTGTAAAAATTCATTCCAAACATCATCAGAAATTTTTTCTTTTTCAACATCTTCCTCTGAGGCCCTAAACAATGAATAAAAATCTTGGTATTGTTTAACTTCAAAATTATCTGTCTTATCTGCATCTCTTATAATTTTTGCATGTAATAGTTCTCTTTCATTTAATCCTTTTTCTATTTCTAACTTATTATGATTTGCTATAGATTTTTTTATTATTTCATCGTAAGAGTTGTCATCTACAAATTTTCTAATTAATCCTTTGTCAAATAATAATTCTACTCCAAAAACTGCATGATCCATAAAAGCAGAATCATCAAAATTATCATATTTAGTTGCTTGTTCAAATCTTCCAATATCATGCAAAAGGCCTATTAATTTTGCAAGAGTTATATCTTCATCAGATAATTTTAAATTCTTTGCAATATATTCTGATGCTCTTACAACACCATATGTATGTTTAATTTTAATATCAACTTTTTGATCTATAGATTTAAACTGTGAAACATATTTTTTAAATTCTTCTTGTGCCTTAATTATATCAATCATTAATAAACTCCTTAATAATTGCGTTACTATCTATTTCAAATTTTTCAACAAGTTCTGCACCTTTTCCTGATTCTCCAAATCTATCTTTAATACCTAATTTGACTAATTTCGTAGGACAATTTTCAGTAAGAACATCAGCTATTATACTTCCAAGTCCTCCTATTACACTGTGATCTTCAACAGAAATAAGTTTTTTAGTTTCATTTGCACATTTTAAAATCATTTCTTTATCAACTGGTTTTAATGAAAACATATCTACAACTCTTACATTAATGCCTTTTTCTTTAAGTTTTTCTTGTGCAATAATCGCTTGTGAAACACATATACCTACTGCAAAAATAGTTCCATCATTTCCATCTCCTATTTGAACAGCTTTACCTATTTCAAATTTTTCATTTTCATCATAAATAACTGGAGATGCAAGTCTAGCAGTTCTAATATAACATGGACCATTTACTTTACTTACTTCATTTACAAGCCATTTAGTTTGAGTATCATCAGAAGGGCAAAAAACTTTCATATTAGGAAGTGCTTTCATCATATTTATATCTTCCAACATTTGATGTGTAGCGCCATCTTCACCAACAGTAACTCCTGCATGGCTTCCACATATTTTTACATTTAAATTAGGATAGCATACGCTACTTCTAATTTGATCATATGCTCTTCCTGCTGCAAAAACTGCAAATGTACTTGCATATGGTATTTTCCCACATGTTGACATTCCAGCAGCAGTTCCAATCATGTCTTGTTCAGCAATTCCCATATCAAAAAATCTATCAGGAAATGCTTTTTTAAATATTTCACTTTTAGTAGCACCTGCCAAATCTGCATCTAATACTACAACATCTTTATTTTTTTCACCTAAAATAGCTAATGCTTCTCCATAACTTTGACGAGTTGGTATTTTTTCTTCTTTCATACTTCCTCCTTCTAATTAAGTTCTTTCATTGCTTCATTATATTGTTCTTCATTTGGTGCTTTTCCATGCCATCCAACTTGATTTTCCATGAATGACACACCTTTTCCTTTTATTGTATTTGCAATTATTGCAGATGGCTTTTCTTTTACTGTTTTAGTTTTTTGAAAAACACTAATAAGCTCATCTATATTGTTTCCATCAACTTCAAATACCTTAAATCCAAAACTCTGTAATTTTTCTTTTAGTGGATATACATTCATAACCTCACTTACAGGTCCATCAATTTGTAATTTATTATTATCAACAATTACACATAAATTATCTAGTTTATAATGGCTTGAAGACATAGCTGCTTCCCAGAATTGTCCTTCCTCAATTTCTCCATCACCAACTAAACAATAAACTCTAAATCCTCTCTCATCCATTTTAGAAGATAATGCCATACCATTCGCAGCAGACAATCCTTGTCCCAAAGAACCAGAACTCATATCTACACCAGGAATATGTTTCATATCAGGATGGCCTTGTAACATAGATCCTAATTTTCTGAAACTTTTTAATTCTTCTTTAGAGAAAAATCCTCTTTCTGCAAGAGTAGCATATAGTGCAGCAGATGCATGTCCTTTTGATAAAACAAATCTATCTCTATTTGGATCATCCTTTTTATTTGGATCAATATTCATTTGGTTAAAATATAAAACTGTCAAGATATCTGCACATGACAAAGCTCCTCCTGGATGTCCTGACTGTCCTGCATACACTTCCTCTATAATACCTTTTCTTATGTTATTTGCAGTTTTCTTTAAGTTTAAGATATCTTCTTCTGTTATTTTCAATAACATCACACTCCCTTACTTTAAAAAAACTAGTTTTATTTTAATAGTAATATCAAGCAACTATATTACTTTAATTACTCATAGTCATTTCTGCAATTAATATATCATATATTATTTTGCTTGACTATTATTTTCCAAATAAAAAATTTTGAGTTTTTTATAATTAAATACTTGTATTATATTTTGTTTCTATAAAATCTTTAATATTTTCTAATCTTGTCATTATCTGGATTCCTTCCAAATTCTTATCTTCGCAAGTTTTTCTAATTTTTATAATTTCTTTATATAATTCGTTAATAGTCAGTTCCATATCCGAAAGTTTTAATAATATTTCTTTATCATTTTGCATATAATCACTCCTTCTTTTAATGTCACTACTAACTAATTATTTTTTCAAAGTAACTTTCCATTGGCAAAAAAAGTGCAATATCACTATACAGCAATATTGCACTAGTTTTCAACATTTTTTCATTTACATATTGTTACTTTTTTCTACAAGTTTTGAATATTTTATAAGTTTTTCATTTGCTAAATAATTAATTGTACCAGCTGGGAATCTTCCTTCTCTATCTTTTCTTCCAGCAGGAACACCTGTTAATATTTCAATTCCTTCTTCAATATTATCTATTGCATATATATGGAATTTTTCTTCTTTAACAGCTTTTATTACTTCATCATTCAAATGAAGATTTCTAACATTTTGTTTTGGAATTATAACTCCATGTGCACCTGTTAGTCCTCTCATTTTGCATATTTGGAAAAATCCTTCTATTTTTTCATTCACTCCACCAATAGGTTGAATTTCACCTTTCTGGTTTACTGATCCAGTAACTGCAATTGATTGGTTAATTGGAATTTCTGATAAGCTAGATAAAATTGCATATGCTTCAGTACTTGATGCACTATCTCCATCTACTCCACCATATAGTTGTTCAAAACAAATACTTGCAGTAAGTGAAAGAGGTTTATCTTGTGCAAACATTTCTCCTAAGTATCCTGTCAAAATCATTACACCTTTTGAATGGCTTGATCCAGACATTTGTACTTCTCTTTCAATATTTATTACGCCTTCTTTACCCATGTAGGTATTAGCTGTAATTTTTGAAGGTTTTCCAAAAGAATAATCACCGATTGTTATAACTGTCAAACCATTTATTTGACCTATTTTATACCCTGATGTATTTATTAACAAAGCTCCCTCTTTTATCATTTGAAGATATTTTGTGTCATATTTTTTAATTCTTTCTACACGTTCATCAAATGCTTTTTGAACATATTCCTTTGTTACAACTTTATTTTTATCTAGTTTAGCCCATGTTGAAGCTTCTCCAACAATCTGTCCAATTTCACTAAATTGTGTTGATAATTTTTCTTTATCTCCAGAAAGTTTAGAAGCATATTCAACTATTTTTGCAATAGCCTCTCTATCTATATCTAAAAGTTCTTCTTGCTCACAATAACTCTTAACAAATTTAACTAATTTATTAATATTTTCTTCTGTCTTTGGAGCATCTTCTTCAAATTCTACTTTAATTTTAAATAATTTTCTGAAGTCATCATCCATTGATAAAAGTGTATGATAAATATCAGCATTTCCAATAAGTAATACTTTTAAATCTAATGGAATTGGTTCTGGTTTTAAAGAAACTAGCATCATTGAAGTTCTCTGTTCCATACTATTTTCAATACTTATTTCTTTTACTGATAAAACTTTCTTTAAAGTCTCATAGCATTGAGGATTTGTAAGTAAATCTTTAGCTTGGAAAATAATATATCCACCATTTGCTTTTTGCATTAATCCTGGTTTTAACATTGTGAAGTCAGTTTTCATTGTTCCAAACTGATTTTCATATTCTAATTTTCCAAAAATATTTTGGAAAGAATAATTAGAATCCATTATTACAGGCGCACCTTCTAAGTTGCTATTATCAACAAATAGATTAACTCTATAATTAAGCCAAGGTTCTGTATTTTGCATTCTCATTTGCATTGGATTTTGCTTGCTTTCAGATTCTTGATCATCCATCATAAAGTAATTGATATTTTTTAGAATATCTTTTTTTACATTATCTAAAAAGGTATTTATTTTTTTATTCTTTTTATAATTTGCTTTAACATTATTAATGTGAATATTAACTGTTAATAATGCTATATTTGATTGCCATTCTTCGATTTTTTTATCTGATTTATTTTCTATAATTTTTAGTTCTGATAAAGCATCAAAAATCATATCTTGAACTATTTGTGATTTTTCCTCAAACTCATTTTTTACTTCTAATGGAAGTTTGTCATAGTCTGCTTCATCTATTGGTTTTCCTTCGTAAACAGGCATCATATACATTCCGTTTTGAGCTGATTTAACTTGAAAACCTTGTTTTATAGTTTTTTCATTTAACTTTGCGATGATTTCATCTTTTTTCTCTTCGTATTCTTGTTTGATGATCTTTTTTTCTTTTTCAAATTCATCATTATTAAAAGTTTTCTTTATATCTTTTCGAATGTTTTTTATAAAGTTATCCATTGTTTCTTTGAAAACTGCACCTTGTCCAGCTGGAAGAGAAACTGAAATTGGTTCATTTGGATCATTAAAATTATAAATATAGCACCAATCATTTGGAACTTTTTCCTTAGCTGCTCTGGATTGCAAAAACCTTTTTGTATACATTGTTTTTCCAACTCCAGAAGGGCCTTCTAAGTATAAATTGTATCCTTTTAAGTCAACATTTACTCCAAATTCTAGTGCTTTAATTCCTCTATCTTGTCCATAAACCAAATCTGTTGTATCAAGTATTTCTTTGATGTTTTCAAATTTAAACATATTAGGATTACAAACATCTTTTAATTCTTTGTAACTTAATTCATTTACACTTTTCATTAGTAAAAATTTCCTCCATAATTCTCTAGTCTGATTCTATATCATAGTGAACTTTTATGCAATAAATTATTAAAATTATTTTTTCCTTTTTTAGTAATTTCAATCTAAAATTTTTTTGTCATAATAATTGCATCAAAAGTATTTTGATAATATTTTTTTCTTCTACCCACCTCTTCAAAATTTAATTTTTTATACAAATTAATTGCAGGAATATTTTGCTCATTTACTTCTAATGTAATGCTATCCTTCTTTTCATTTTCTGCATAACTTATAAGATATTCTAATAATTTCGTTCCTAGTTTTTTTCTTCTATGTTCTTTTTTTATAGCAATATTCATTATATGAGCCTCATCAATATTAAACCATAGACCACCAAATCCCAAGACATTACTGTATTCAGAAATAACAAAATAGCAAGAATTTTCATTTAAAAATTCGTCTCTTAGAATTTTTTCGTTCCAGAATTCATCAAATTCTTCTAAATTTTGAATCAAATATTCTAAATCATCTTTATCCATTTTAGTGATTTTTAGATTCATCTTTTAACCTCTCTGCTTGTGATTTTCTCAAATATAAAGGTACTAATTCATCGGCAGAACAAAATTCACTTTTTTGAGCTTTTTGATATGCAATTATCCCCATATCTTTTACATCTTGTTTATTTTTTTCTGAAAAACTTATTTTTTTATCTTTAAGTTCACTTTCTATCTTTTCACTATGAGCCACTGCTCCATCTCCTACAAAAGTTATATCATCATATTTTTTTAACTTTTCTAATACTACTGAGATATCATCTGCAACATAATCTTCTTTCAAATTAATGTTAGTATCAAATATTCCGCAATATACCTGGTTATTTTTTGCATCTATAAGTGAACAAATTGTTTCAGATTTTCCAATTTTACTTCCAGCTAAAATTTCTAAAGATGTAACTGGAATTAATTTTATTTTTTCAATTTCAGCCATTGCTTTACAACTTGAAATTCCAATTCTTATTCCAGTAAATGATCCAGGTCCAACTGACACTGCCATATAATCTACATCTTTTAATTCTGTATTAGACTCTTTTAGTGTCTTTTCTACAAGTGGCATGAAATTTTCTGAATGAGTTCTTCCATTATCTAATACATTTTCTTTAACTAATCTATCATTTTCAAATAATCCAACTCCACAAACACTACTTGAAGTATCTGCAACTAGTATTTTCATTTTTATTTCCTCTCTATACTTATTAATCTTTTATTTTCTTCATTAAGATTTCTCTCAAAAGTAACTTGAATATAGTTTTGAGGAAGAACATTTTTTACCATTTCTCCCCATTCTATTAAACATATTCCTTTATCAAAATATTCTTCTCCGCCAATTGCATAGAATTCATCTTCATCAGCCAATCTATATACATCAAAATGATAAATGTTTATTTTATCATTTTGATATTCATTTACTATTGTAAAAGTAGGACTAGAAATTTCATTTTGCAAATTAAAATATTCTAAAACTCCTTCTGTAAATTTTGTTTTCCCAGATCCTAGATCACCTGTTAAAACAACTACATCACCTTTTTTTAGTTTATTTGCAAAATTTTTAGCTATTTGTTTAGTTTCATCTTCTGAATTAGATATATATTTTTCCATATAAAAAATCCTTTACTTATAAACTATGTATATTTTATCCTACAAAGTGCGAAAAGTAAAGAATTTTGTAGAGTGCTTTTTTCAAATTTCTATTGACAAATAAAAAATCTTCCTTTATAATTTATACTTATCAGGGGAATATGCAGGTGTAGTTCAATGGTAGAATTCCAGCCTTCCAAGCTGGCTATGCGGGTTCGATTCCCGCTACCT
>CANQPZ010000033.1 GCA_947625895.1 uncultured Clostridia bacterium
TGCTTTATGATTATATATTACTTCTGATGATGCATATGAATTTCCTATTCTTACTTTAAACATTTCTTTTGGATTTGTTAAATCAGATACATCAAACATAGACATTTTCATTGTTCTTATTGATGTTGCTCCAACTCCTGCATCATCATATCCAATTCCTATTATGTGATCTTCATCATATGGATGTAAATAAGTGCTATATCCAGGGATTTTTAATTTACCTTCTAATGTTGGATTTGTTGGGTCTGATAAATCAATTACAAGTAATGGGTCTGTCTCTTTAAATGTAACTACATATGCTATTCTTTCGACAAATCTTACAGAATATATTCTTTCTCCTCTTGTTAGTCCACCAAGTCTACCTATTTGTTCTAAGTTTTCATTTAATATGTATATTTGGTTTGTATCTTCGTTTAAGCTTGTTTTAGAAGTTGTAGCTACTCTTAAATTTCCTTTGTATTCATCTAATGAAAATTGATTATTAGTACTTCCTTCAACTTCACCTTTACATTGTAAATTTACTTTTGCACCATATAAGTTAAATTTATATATTGTACTTGTTGGTTTATTATCTTTATAACTTGTTTGGCTTATATATAAGTTACTTTCATTTGCGTAAACATTTCCATTTGCTCCAAAGAATGTTTCTACACTAACATCTTCATTTTTTGATACATCTAATCCTGCAACTATCATATATGAGCAGCTTTCTGTGTCTCTGAAATATGCAATATCATTATATTTTATTGTTTTTTTGTCTTCAGTTTTAAGTGAGTCTGATACTGTTGGTAAGTAATCTTCATCAGTATATTTTGTATTATAGTACAAGTTCTTTTCACTTACGAAGTATAAGTTATTATCTATCATTCTAGATGTTTCATAGTATCCATCTATTTTTATTTCTCTTTCTTTTTTAGGAGCTTTTATGTCTGAAATGTCAAATATAAGTGCTTTAGCATAACTTTTTCCCATATATGCTACATCTGTTGTTGTAGTTTCTAATTCTTTATAGGTTTGTAGTATTGGTTCATTTTCATTTCCTAAAACTATTATTTTATTATTTTTTACATACATTTCTCTTCCAGAAAAATTTGTTATATCTTTATTTAATAAACTTATTTTTGAAATTTCTGTTAAATCAGTTGGGTTTATTATATAAATATTTCTTTTTCCTGTATTTAAATAATATATATATTTTCCATCTGTTTTTACTATATCAGCTTCGTCTACATTTTCAACTTGTGTATTTGTTTTTGAGTAAGATGGTGTCTCTGAATTTTGAGAAGCACTATCATTTCCTTCTGCTGTTTTTATATCATCAGTATTTGTTTCCTCTAATATTAAGCTAGATTTTTTATTATTACTATTTTTTACTGCTTCTTTTAATTCATCCATACTTTGGAATCTAGGCAAACCATTTGTTTCTGTTGTACTTGCAATTTGTGGTTGTTTTTCTGTATCCTTTTTATACATTTTTACGGCTACAAGTCCTACTGTAAATATTATTGCAATTACTGCACATACAGCTAATGCTCTTCTTATAAAAATTACTTTTCCTTTATTATTTCTTCCTTTTATTTTTTCTTTTGTTTCTTCTTTTAGTTTTTCACTTGCATGAATTTGGTTTATTGCATTTTTATAATCTTTACTGTTCATCTTCAAAACCTCCTTTCAAATTTGTTTTCAATGTTTCTCTTGCTCTATATAGCCATGTTTTTATTGTTCCTTCATTTTTGTCCATTAATTTAGATATTTCATTTACTTTATATCCTTCATAGTAAAATAGATATATTACTGTTCTATAATTTTGAGGTAATTCACATACGGCAGAGAATACTTCACTTTGGTCCTTTGTTTCAAAACTCATATTCTCATCTAATGTAACAACTTTTTTGTTCCAACTAGAATTATTAACATTTTTTGTTAAATTAATTGTGACTCTTATTAGCCATGCTTTCTCATGTTCTTCATTTTCGAATTTCGGATTTTTCTGATTTAATTTTAGAAAAACCTCTTGAAAAACATCTTCTGCATTTTCAATACATCCGCATCTGGTTAGCGCTATTCTATATACCATATCCGAATATTTTTCTATTATTTCATTTATGTTTGCTATTTTTGCCATTTTTACCTCCTTATACTTGTAATACAATTTAAATATCTATTTGGTTTCAAAAAAATTATTTTTTTGTTGCTAATTTATTTATTTGATTTGCGATATATCCAGCTCCACATCCATTATCAATATTTACAACGCTCATTCCATTGCTACAAGAATTAATCATACTTAATAAGGCAGCTAGTCCTCCAAAATTAGCTCCATATCCAATAGAGGTTGGTACAGCAATTACAGGTACTTTTACTAGTCCTGCAACAACTGATCCTAAAGCTCCTTCCATACCAGCTATTACAATTACACAGTTTGCTTTTTCTATTTTTTCTCTTTGTGATAAAACTCTATGAATTCCTGCTACTCCTACATCATAAATTCTTTCTACCTTACTTCCAAAAAATTCGGCTGTTTGAGCAGCTTCCTCTGCAACAGGAATATCGGCAGTTCCTCCAGTACATATTGCTATATTCCCTATTTTTTCTTTTTGTTTTTCAATTTTCAATATTTTGGAGATTTTGTCATACTCAATTATAGGTATATCCTTTTTTAGTAATTCATATTGTTCTTCTGTTGCTCTTGTTCCTAGTACTTCTGCATTTTCTTTGTATATTGTCATATAAATTTTAGATAAGAATTCGTCTGGTTTTCCTTGACAAAATACTACTTCACTTTCTCCTGCTCTTTCTTTTCTATTATGATCGATTTTCGCATAGCCTAAGTCTTCATATTGATTGTTCTTAATTTCTTTTTCAGCTTCTTCTATGCTTAATTGTCCACTTTTGAGTTGTTCTAAAATTTTTTTAATTTCCATTTTCTATCCTTTTAATTCATCTAATTTATATAATTCTTTTAAAGGTATATTATTTTTTTCTGAAATTTCCTTTATGCTTTCAAATTCTGGATAAATATATGTTTCTCCATTATTTGTTACTTTTTTAGCTTTTATTTTTCCATACTTTGTGTCAATTTCTATTATTTCTCTTTCTAATTCTGTACGTGATTCAAATCTGTATCTTATTCCAATTGTGGTAGTTTCTTTAAATATAATATTTTGTAATTTAACCATATCTTCTTTTTTACATGCTACGGTTAGTCTGTATGCTGGTCTGTTTTTCTTCATAAATATAGGTGTATAAAATACGTCTAGTGCGCCATTTTCAAATAATTTATCATATGTATATCCAAATATTTCTCCACTACAATCATCAATATTAGTTTCCATTACTACAAAGTTTTGATCTTCTTTTTCTATTTCTCCATAGTATACTTTCAATATATTTGGTATCTTTAATTCTTTTGTTCCAGCACCCCATCCAATTTTTTCAGTTACCATAGCTGGTAATGTTGTAAATTCTGTTGCTAACTCTGAAATTATTGCTGCACCTGTTGGTGTAACAAGTTCTGTATCAACATCAATTTGTCTGAATTTTACATTAGAATTAGCAAATATTTCTGAAGTAGCAGGAACTGGAACTGACATTGTTCCATGGGCGCATTCAATAAATCCATATCCATCATTTACTACACTTGAAATGATTACATCTGGATTTATTTTATTTATTAATATTGCAGTTCCAACAATATCTATAATTGAATCTATCGCTCCAACTTCATGAAAATGTACTTCATTAATTGGTTTGTTATGTACCTTTGACTCAGCTTTTGCAACTCTTTCAAAAATTTTCTTAGCTAGTTCTTTACTTTTGCTATCAATATCGCTATTTTCAATTATATTATTGATATCTTCTAAGTTTCTATGTTCGTGATGATGATGCTCATGCTCTTGATGGTGTTCGTGTTCATGTTCATGTTCTTTATTTTCTAGTATTACATTTACATGTGTTCCAGTAATACCATTTTTTACTTTTTTAGATATTTCTATTTTATAGCCATCTATATTTAATTTTTTTAGTTCATTTAATAAATAATTTTCGTCTCCAATTATCTCTAAAAGTGCTCCAAGTGTCATGTTTCCACTAATTCCACTTGAACAATCAAAATATAATATTTTCATTCTATCTCCTTTAATTCTTTTATAATTAAAATTTTATCATTTAATGTTTTTTATATCAATATTAATATTTCTTTTATGAAATTATTTATTGGCATAAAAAAAGAAGGGCGGATTGCTCCGCCCCTCCTCTCGTGCATTCAGACAATCTGGCTGTTCAGCACGAAGTGCTCGAAGGTAAACTGGGTACTACAAAACTTCTTTAACGCATGTTTCATGCGATCAGAAATCGTGGTCCCGTTGAACTCGTTCGAGAGAACAACGAACATCATGTCATCGGTGATCGAACCACCAACAACAGTAACCCCAGCCGGCTTAAGGAAAGCATTGATCTGCTCCCTGTCTTTCCGTTCAAGAACTCTTACCTTCATGTTGTTTTTTGCCTCTTTCATAAGAATATGCCAATCACTTGGCATATTAATATTATACCATTTTTTAGCTTTTTTTCAATTTTAGTAACTTTATTGATCCTTTTAAGCTATTGTTCCTAAAATTGCTTTTGGCTTTGATACTTTTTTCGAATCTATTACAAATGATTCTTTAAGGTTTTTAACTGCTCCATCTATTTTCTTTTCATCATTTGCATAAACATATGCAAGTGGTTGTCCAACTTCTACATAGCTTCCTATTTTCTTATTCATCATAATTCCAGCACTAAAATCTATAGAATCTTCTTTTTTAGTTCTTCCAGCTCCTAAATATACTGAAATATTACCAATTAATTCTGTTTTTATTTCTTTTACATGTCCACTATTTTCTGATAAAACTGGTATTACATATTTTGCCTTTGTAAATCTATCAGTATTTTCTATATAACTATCATCTCCGCCTTGTTTTCTTATCAATTCTTTAAATTTCTCATATGCTTTCCTTGAATTAATAGAATCTGCTATCATCATTTCTGCTTTTAGTCTATCATTTGTTAATCCTGCCATAAATATCATTTGCACACCAAGTGCTAATATTATTTCTTTGACATCTTCTGTCATTTCTCCTTTTAATGCTCTAGCTGCTTCAATTACTTCTAATGAATTTCCTATTGCATTTCCAACAGGTTCATCCATATTTGTAATAACGCATCTTACTTCTCTTCCTGCTAAATTTCCTATTTTAACCATAGTATTTGCAAGCTCTTTAGCTTGTTTTATATCTTTCATAAAAGCTCCATTACCACAAGTAATATCTATTAATATCTTATTAGCACCTGCAGCAATTTTCTTACTCATTATACTTGATGCTATTAGTGGAATATTATCAGTACAAGCTATTGTATCTCTAAGTGCATATATTTTTTTATCCGCTGGAGCTAAATTTAAACTTGATGTTATTAAACTTATTCCAATATCTTTTACATTTTGCTTAAATTCATCTATTGATAAATCTACTTTATATCCAGGTATTGATTCTAATTTATCTGCTGTTCCTCCTGTAAAGCCTAGACCTCTACCTGACATTTTAGCAACTGGTATATTAAGTGAAGCAATAATTGGCATTAATATTAATGTTATCTTATCTCCAACTCCACCGCTTGAATGTTTATCTACTATGCATTTAGAAATGTCACTTAGATCTAATTTTTCTCCAGAGTTTGCCATTGCTATTGTAAGGTTTGTTGTTTCTTCATAATTCATTCCATTGATATATATTGCCATGACTAGTGCAGCTGCTTGGTAATCTGTAATATTTCCTTTTGTATATTCATTAATAAAATATTCAATCTCTTCTTTTGTTAATGCTTTTTTGTCTCTCTTTTTACTTATAATACTTAAAATATTCATATTCTTCTCCTTAATAATATTTTAAATAAAATTCTTAATAAATGTTTTTCTGTGAATCATGCATGGTCCATATTCTTTTATAGCTGCTATGTGTTTTGCTGTTCCATATCCTTTATGTGCAATAAATCCATATTGAGGATATATTTCATCATATTCTCTCATCATTCTATCTCTAGTTACTTTTGCTATTATTGAAGCAGCTGCAATAGAATATTCCTTTGCATCACCTTTTATTATTGATTTGTAAGGTATCCCTTTTGTATCAATGTTTGTTAATGCATCTACTAAAATTAGATTTGGCTTTATTTCTAATCCTTCAACAGCTCTAGTCAATGCCAGTTTTGTTGCATTTAAAATATTAATTTCATCAATTTCATTTTGATCTGCAATTCCTACATTCCATGCTATTGCTTCATTAGTTATTAAATCATATAATTTTTCTCTCTTTTTTTCTGATACTTTTTTGGAATCATTTACACCTTCAATCATAGAATCTTTAGGTAAGATTACTATTCCCACTACTACAGGTCCTGCAAGTGGTCCTCTTCCTGCTTCATCAATTCCAGCAATTAATTGTATTTTATCAGAGTAAAGTTTTCCTTCATCTTCTTTTAATTTTAATAGTCTTTCTTCTTCTTTTTCTTTCATTTTTACTTCCATTTTAAGTTTTTTTTAATTTTTCATTCTTATTATATATATAGATTTTGATTTTTTCAATAATGTATTTGAGTTAGATAAATCTCAAAAAATATAATTATGTTATTGAACTTTTTATAAAAAAAGTATAAATTAATATTTAGGTTAGTAAAGTTTAGGAGGTCGTTATGGATAACAATAATGAAAAACTTGATAATGGTTTTGTTAAATCTACATCAAGCAACTATAAGAAAACAGTCACTACTGAACATAAAGATCATTTCTTTATTAAAAGTATTTTAGTACCATTTTTAGTAGGAATACTAGGTGCAGCTTTGATTTTAGCTCTTTTTATTTATGTCCCAGTTTTTAGAAAAAATGTTACTGATTCTTCTAGTAATACTTTAGGAGAAAAAATTTTTACTTCAACGGGCCCTGTAAATAAAGGTATTGATATTTCTGAATATTCAGATACTGCTATATCAGTGGCAAATAAAGTATTACCATCAGTTGTTGGTATAGAAGTTGATTTTTCAATCTCAGCTAATTCATTTTTAGGTTCTCAATCTGAAGATTCTTATGCAACAGGTTCTGGTGTTATTATTTCAAGTGATGGTTACATTATTACTAATAACCATGTTATTGATACTTCATCTTCTTCTACAAATTATTATTCAGTTTCAGATGCAAATAGCATCAAAGTATATTTATATAATGAAGAAGATCCTATAGAAGCTGAAATAATAGGTTCTGATAGTGTTACAGATTTAGCTGTTTTAAAAATTGATAGAGATAATTTAACTGCTATTGAATTTGGTGATTCTGATTCCGTTCAAGTTGGAGAATTCGCAATGGCAATTGGTAGTCCATTAGATATGAGAAATACAGTTACTGCTGGTATAATAAGTGGTCTTAATAGAGAGATCGAGGATGATGGCGGTACAATGTATACATTAATTCAAACAGATGCTGCTATCAATGCTGGAAATAGTGGTGGTGCTTTAGTAAATGCAGAAGGTAAATTAATTGGTATCAATACTTTAAAAATGTATGGAACAGGTATTGAAGGTATGGGATTTGCAATTCCAGTTAACTCTACTTTTGATATAACTGAACAGTTAATTTCTACAGGTAAAGTAAAAAGACCTTATATAGGTTTCTCTGGTTACGATATATCAGAATATCAAGCTGCTTATTATAGAATTCCTGTTGGAATATATGTAGAAAGAATTGAATCTAATGGACCTGCAAGAAATTCTGATTTAAAACAAGGTGATGTTGTTATAAAATTCAATGGAACTGATGTTGAAACAATGTCACAATTAAATAAATTAAAAAATCAATGTAATATTGGAGATACTATTACTTTAACTGTATCAAGAAATAACGAAGAGGTTGATATTCAAATTGTTCTTGCTGAACAACCATAAAAGATAAGTACAAAAGCGAAGCATTTTCCTATTATATAAAAGAAGAACTTGTAATTAATTACAAGTTCTTCTTTTATTTATATTTAAATTTTTAAACTTCTCTTTCCTTCTACAATATTATCAGATTGTTTTTTATATGATTCTTTATCTCTATTTATTAATGCGAATAATGCTGCTGTAATTGGAACTGTATATACTATACCAACACTACCAGAAATAGCACATACTGCTTCAGATGCTATTGCTTCAATATTGATTACATCTAAAAATGTTATACTTGATGACATGTACAATAAAATCAAAAGAAGTGAAGATCCTATAAATGATAAAATAAGTGTATTAGTCATTGTTCCAATCATGTCTCCACCTATATTCATCCCACTTTTAAATAACTCTTTAGCTGTCATAGATGGTTTCTTTTCTTTTAATTCGCTTAAACTTGAAGCGATTGACATTCCAACGTCCATACAAGCACCTAATGCTGAAACAATTATTTCTGCAAATAATAATTCTCTAAAATTAAATGTAACATTCTTTGATGCAACACTAAGCATAATTGCTTCTTCTTTTCCTGCACCTGATAGATTTGCAAAATGTCCTATTATAGTTGCCAGCAATCCAGCAAATATTACTCCACCAATTGTTCCTAATGCTGCCGAAATTGTCTTTTTATTCCATCCTCCTATAATAGTAAATGTTAATACTGTAATTAAGAAACATGTACCAATTGAAATTAATATTGCATTATATCCTTTAAATATAGTTGTAAGTAATATAAAGAATACAGCTAATACTGTAACAATTAATCCTAATATTGCTTTTACGCCTTTTTTCTTACCTACTAAGATGATGCTTGCAAAGAAAAATAATACTAGGACTAGTAAATAATTTTGTCTCACTATATCTTGAATATCTACTTTTACTTCTCCATTTTCCTCTGTTATCTTTACAAATATGGTTGTTCCTTCTCTTAATTTTGATCCAACAACTTTATTGTCTAGATCATATGTAAGTACGTACGTTGAATCAAATTTTTCATCTTTTTTATCACCATTTAAAATTTTAACTTTTACATCTTGAACAGTTTCTTGACCACCATTTCCATTGTCTCTTAAATAAACATCCCCTGCTTCTATAACTTTTGCTTTTATATTTTCAGTCTGTGGTGATTCATTTTGTTCTTCAGTAACATTTGGTTGTTCTACAGTTTGTTCTGCAGTTTGTGCAGTAGTATCTGTATTAGCTTCTGGTGTTCCTTCGTCTGCTCTTACTACCGATGCATTCTCAAATATCATTGCTAATAGTAGTAATGATAATATTACTCTGATAATTTTGCTCTTCAATTTGTCCTCCTACTCAAATATAATTAGATCTATTTTATTAGTATTTTCTGTATTTCCATATGCATAAATTAGATAAACATACCCGTCATTATTTACTATGAAGTTTTCAGTATTATCAAATTTATATATGTCACTTGATAAGTCTCTTAGTTTTACTTCAGAATATTGATTTTTTAATTCTTCATCTTTTGCATTTAATTCTTTCATCTCAGCATCTATTTCTTTTTGAAGTTTATCAATGTCATATCCTTTTGATTGTGCAATTTCTTGAATTGTTGCCCTTTTATTTCCTTTTAAATTGTAATTGTATGTTGTAATTTTTGAACTTTGGACTCTTCCTTCATAAATATTTTCTTTAATAATTAATGATAATAATTCTCCATTTATATAAGCTTTAAAAGATACACTGTAGTCTGTATATTCTTTTTCATTATCCATTATGCTTTCAATTTTTCTTATATATTTATCTTTGATTTCTGAATTGATTTTTGATGCTTCATCAGCTTTGATATTTAGCTGTGGCAAGTGTGCTTCAATATTATAATAATCAGCATCTTTTTCAGTAATGTTCTGCATTGTTGTGACTAATTCTTTATCTTCATTTACTTTATTTATGTGTTGCAAACTAGTTGTTCCAGTTAAATCATTAGTAAATATATTATTGAATTCTTTTTTTAATTTTGTTATTTCTGCCGCATCTTGTGTTCTTCCAACTCCAACCCCTAATATAAATGGATCTGTATCAGAATATTTATAGAACACTTGAGCATAAATTCCTATGCTTAGTGATAAAATGCATAGTAGTATAACAATTATAAAGAATAATGTTCTGTTCATTCCAAGAATTTTATCTGTGTCTTTTATCTTATCTTCCATGGAAATCATCCTTTCTATAAAACTTCAAAAGTATTCGAAGAATTAGCTTCTTATAGTATAGCATTAAAAGATTTTAAATTCAATTATTAATTCTCTTTTTAATTGACTAATTGCACATTTTGTTGTATTATATTTTGTATCGAAAATTATATTTTAAGGAGAGTACGCGTATATTATGTTATGTTCAGTATGTAATAAAAACACTGCAGTTATATTTATAAATAAAGTTGAGAATGGTAAAACTTCTGTTGAAGGTTTATGCTACAATTGTGCTAAAGAAAGAGGTATCAATCCTCTTGAAGTACTAGCAAAACAATCAAATATTTCTGAAGAAGAATTAAATGACATGTCTTCACAACTTGAAAATATGTTTAATGATATTACAGATAATATGTCTGAAATGGATGGAGATGAAATGCAATCTATAGGTTCAATGCTTGGAAGCATTTTTGGGCTTAATAAAGATCAAAACTCTGAAAACATCTCTAATTCTGACTCTTCTTCAAAAGAAAGAAAAAAAGTAAAAACTGAAAAAAGACCTAAAGAAAAGAAGAAAAGATTTCTTGATTCCTTTGGTACAAATTTAACAGAAAAAGCTAAACAAGGTAAATTAGATAAAGTAATTGGAAGAGAAAAAGAAATTCAAAGAATTACTCAAATTTTAAATAGACGTTCAAAAAATAATCCTTGCTTGATTGGTGAGCCTGGTGTTGGTAAAACAGCTATAGCTCAAGGTTTAGCTATAAGAATTTCTGAAGGAAATGTTCCTGCTAAACTTTTAAATAAGGAAGTTTATTTGCTTGATATGACTTCTATGATTGCTGGAACACAATTTCGTGGTCAATTTGAAGCAAGAATGAAATCTCTTGTAGATGAGTGTAAACTTTATGGAAATATCATTTTAGTTATAGATGAAATTCATAATATAATTGGTGCTGGAGATGCTGAACATTCTATGAATGCTGCCAATATTTTAAAACCTTCTCTATCTAATGGTGATATTCAATTAATTGGTACAACTACTATTACAGAATACAGAAAATATATTGAAAAAGATTCTGCATTAGAAAGAAGATTCCAACCAGTTATCGTTGAAGAACCTTCTATTGATGATGCAATTAATATTATTGAAGGAATTAAAAAATATTATGAGGACTTTCATAAGGTTTTAATAACTAATGATGTTATTGAAAAAACTGTTAAAATGTCAGAAAAATATATACATGATAGATTCTTACCAGATAAAGCTATAGACTTAATCGATGAAGCTTGTTCAAGAATAAATCTAAATAACAAAGAATTATATGAAATTGAAATAATTAAAAATAAATTAGAAAAGATAGCTGAAGAAAAAGAAGAAGCTGTTTCTTCTGATTCTACTGAAGACTATCAAAAAGCTGCTGATTTAAAGACAAAAGAATGTATTTTAAATGAGCGTTTAGAAGAGCTTAACAAGAACTTAAAATTATCAGTTCTTACTGTTCAAGATATTGCTGAAGTTATTGAAAGTTGGACTAAGATTCCTGTTACAAAAATAACAGAAGCTGAAACTCAAAAACTTCTTGGATTAGAAAAGAACTTACACAGAAGAATTATAGGTCAAGATGCAGCTGTTTCTGCTGTTGCTAAGGCAATTAGAAGAAACCGTGCAGGTCTTCAAACAACAAAAAGACCTCCTTCATTTATATTTGTAGGTCCTACAGGTGTTGGTAAAACAGAGCTTGCAAAAGCATTAGCTACTGAAATGTTTGGTAGTGAAGAATCTATAATTAGAATTGATATGTCAGAATATATGGAAAGTCATTCTACTTCAAAATTAATTGGTTCTCCTCCTGGTTATGTTGGTTATGATGATGCTGGTCAATTAACAGAAAAAGTTAAAAGAAAACCTTATTCTATTATTCTTTTAGATGAAATTGAAAAAGCTCATCCAGACGTTTTCAATATTTTACTACAAGTTTTAGATGATGGTAAATTAACTGATTCTCAAGGTAACACAGTAAATTTTGAAAATACAATTATAATTATGACTTCTAATGCGGGATCAAATTTAAATACTAATTCAATTGGTTTTGGTAAACAAACTCTTGACAAAGGAAAAATTGAATCTGCTTTAAAAGAAGTATTTAGACCTGAGTTCTTAAATCGTGTTGATGAAATTGTACAATTCGATAGTTTGACAGAAGAAGAATTGATTAAAATTATTGATTTGTTATTAGAAAATACAAAATCTGCACTTGAAAATAAAGATATTAAAATTTCAGTTTCAGTATCTGCTAAAAAGTATATCCTTTCAAAAGGTACAGATCTAAAATATGGAGCTCGTCCTTTAAGAAGAGCTATCCAAAGATATATTGAAGATGAAATTGCAGAAAAAATCTTAAGATCTGAAATTTCACCAGGTCAAACTATAAAAGTTGAAGCTAATAAAGATGGTTTAAAATTCACTATAAAATAAAATAAATTAAAAAAGAAAGATATAAATTAATTTATATCTTTCTTTTTTTGCGCATTAATCATAATTTTCTAAAACTGAGTTTAAATTTTTAGTTCCTATCACTTCTATTCCATCTCTTATTTTTTCTTGATCCGCTTCTGGTAAATAATCTAAAAATATATTCGTTGTTTCATAGAGTTCATCTTCTCCATTTTTATCTAATTTATATATGTTAACTAAGCCTTCACTTTCCCCTATTATATAATGTTCTGGGCAATATTCATCTTTTTCTTGATATATAGATATTTTTTTATCTGAAAAATAATTTATTTCCCAATCATCAAATTTTTCTTTAAGTTGATCTTCATTTAAATTAACCATGTCTTTCTCGACATTTTCAATTTCTGTTTCTGTATGTCCACATTTGTTGAAATAGATTGTTCTCATAATTTCAGCATTAGGTGAAACCATATCTTCAGTTTGTTCTGTTGATATATATTCAGGTTCGTTTGCAATTATATTCGTTTCTATATAGCTTGAATTTTTTTGATCGTTTCTTGTATTTAAGTAAAAATATCCTATACCTATACTGGCTAAAAATATAAGTAAAAAAATAAGAGTAATCCATAATTTTCTCATACAAATACCACCTTCTTTTGCTAGTATTTGTATATCCTCATTTTTTATACTCCAAATATTATTATTCATAAAAATAAAAAGGGCGGAATACCGCCCAGTTGCTAAACCACCTGCATCAAAATTTGTTCTACTCCTTGTGCAGTAAGTGATTGTCCTAAAAATGACTTTGGTACATCACCTTTGCACATATGTTCGAATGATAATATCGAGTACACTATTGTTTTAGGAAATTGCTTGTGAGACTTTTCGAAATCAAATTCTAGTTCTCTTAAGAAATCTATTCCTGTACACATTTTTATTGAATTTGCTTTCTCCGGAAATCTCATATCTAATATTAGCACATCAATGTTAAAGTCTGAAAGATATGCTTTTTTAGCATCTTCCCTGTTTTGGGCAATCGTGTATCTCTCTATTTTTAGATTGAGCATTACTCTTCTCAATGCGGTGATTTTGGCTAGTTCGTCCTCTACAATTAAAACCTTCATGTTCATTCCTCCTCGGGGCTTAAATAAAAAGGACGTCTTCTAGTTTCGTATTTGGTATTATAGCACGATTTTTATTCACTTACAAATGTTTTTATTTTATAGTTATAACCATTTGTTATTATTTTTATTTCTCCATTTATATCTGTTCTATAAATTTTACTTTTTAATTTTGCTAATCTGTTAATTACTTCTTTTTCAGGATGATTATACTTATTGTTTAAACCAACTCCTATCAATGAAATTTCAGGTTTAATTGCATTTAGTAGTTCATTTGTAGATGAAGTATTTGAACCGTGATGAGCAACTTTTAGTATAGTAGATCTTAGTATTTTATCTTGTTTTGCTATTTGCAATTCAGCTTCTTTTTCGATATCTCCTGTAAACAATACTGAAAAATTATAATACTGCAGCTTACATACCAGAGATTCATTATTAATTTTATTATTTAAGACAACATTTTTATCATCAGGCCATAATATATTTAAATTTGTATTTTTATCTAGTCTTACAGAATCTCCTTTTTTTACTACTATTAATTGTGTTTTATTTTTTACTAGTTTTAATAATTTTTCTAGATTATCTGTTTTTTCAAATTGTTTTCCTATTATTATGTTTGATACTTCAAGTTTATCAATTACTGTTAATAATCCTCCTACATGATCAGTATCAAAATGTGAAATTATTAAATAATCTATGTGATTAATTTTTTTGTTTAATAAATATGGAATCAGTACATTTTCTCCGACATCATAATTCTCGTTCCCTCCACCATCAATTAGTATTGTTTTATTATTTTCTGTTTGAACTAATGTACAGTCTCCTTGTTCTACATCTACAAAATATAGTCTTAATTGCTTTTTAAAGCTTATTTGAGATATTAATGAGATTATTATGAGTATTATTATTGGTACTTTTGAAAAGTGTCTTATTTTTTTATTTAATGCAAATATTAGCATTAGATAAAAAATCAATATTTCAAATACATTTGGAACTTTAAAATAAAAAGTTCCTATACTAATTTGTGTTATTTTTATAAATATGTTTACTATTAAATCTACTAATGATTTTATCGGTAGTAGCGCAATTATCTTGATTGGTAAAAAGATAATTAAGATTCCAAGAAACTCAATAATAAATATAATTGGCGTGATTAAGATTGTTGTAAAAATACCTGTAATTGAAAATCTTTTAAAGAATAAAATATTTATAGGTAAAATAAAAATGCTTACTGATACACTTATTAAAAGTGTTTGAAAACAATATTTTAAGAGTTTATTTTTTGGTTCTATTTTATTTAGTTTTGGGAAAATGAGCATTATTCCTATTGTTGCTCCAAAAGATAATAAAAAGCCTGTATCTATTAAATAATAAGGATTATAGATTAGTATAAACAAACTGGCAAATGAAATATCTACTATAAAATTATTCTTTCTAAAAAGCAATTTTGAAAGCAATATTAATATTGCCATTATTGTTGCCCTAACAGCTGAAACTATAAATCCTATTATTAATAAAAATATAATTAGAAAAATAATTGAAATAAGTTTCTTTTTTCTTGTATCTATTATGAATTTGTTTAACATTAAATTAATAACTAATATTATGCAACTAATATGCATTCCAGAAATTGCTATTATGTGAGAAAGTCCGTTATTCTGCACATCTGTTAAGATATCATCATTAATGCCACTTTTATCTCCAAGCAATATTGCTTTTATTATTGACGAAGAATCTTCAGAAAAATTTTCTTCTATTTTGTTTTTTATGTTTCTGTTTATATTAGAAAATGTTTTCAATAAGTTATTTTGCTTTCCTATCTTCTCTACTTTTTTTACTTTTACTTTTCCAATTATATGCTGCCTTTTTAGATATTCTTGATAATTAAAAACTCCGGGATTTTTATAACTCGGTATATCTTGGAATGTTCCTGTAATTTTTAGAATATCACCATACTCTATTTTATTATCTTGGGCATCTTCTATAATTACACTCATCTTATTAATATTGCTATCTTTATCAAATATTTCTGCAGTAAATTGATTCGAATATTCTTTTTTATCTACTTGACTTTTTACTTTAACTATAACGTTTATATTGCTATTATTCTCTGGTTTTAATCTATATTTATTTTCAAAAAAGTTAACTAAGGAAAAAGATAATATAATTGATATTATAAAAATTAT
>CANQPZ010000034.1 GCA_947625895.1 uncultured Clostridia bacterium
AAAAAATATAAAGGAATTAGAAAAGAATCTTTAAGAGATAATATGTCTGATATCGAAGTAGCATTAACTGATTTAGGAGAAATAGCAACAAGGGAACTAGCTAAAGAACATAGACCACTTGGCTTAAAAGCAAATAAAAAAGTTGCAAAAGCTGGAGGAGAAGTGGCAAAAACAGCAAGAGATGATTTAGAGAAAAAATTGGGAAAAACAATAATTAGTAAAAAGAATTCATTAAACTATACATATATAGATCAAAAAGTTTTAGAAGAAAAAAATAAACAACACAGTGATAAAAATAAAGATAATAATATTAAAGAAACTACTAAAAGAGCTTTTGAATCAGGTGAACTATTTGAATTTTTAACAGGAAGAAATGGATATAACTGTCCTGCACCAAATGCTCAAGTAGATGTTCCAACAGATTGGACAAGAATTATACCAAATGGAATTTATGCTTTATATGAAGAAAGTAATGATGTAGATGTTTTAAACGAATATCAAAATGCAATTATAAAGGCGATAAATGGATCTGCTTTTGATATATGGTGCGCAGTTAATATATTATATTTTCAAATTGATCATGAAATGATGAAAAAATCACCATTTGTAATTGAAAAAAACGTTTATCATGATTTAAAAGATAAAATAATATCTAATGCGAGCGAACTGAAAGCAGAATATCCATATGGAAAAAATGGATGGAACATGTATGAAGATATTTTGAGATTAGATAGCAATTTTAAAGATGATTGGGGATATAGTTTTTTAGAATAAACTTCTTAGAAACTACCGAAAATTTTGATAACTTTTATTTAAAATAAAAAATATTTAAATATAAAAAATAGCTTTTGCATTTGCGGAGCTATTTTTTTATTCTTTTCCTATTGACATTGTGTCAATTTTTATATATTATGATACTGACAAAGTGTCAGAGAAAGGAGAAATAAAATGAATCGTTTTGAAGAAAGTAAGGAAGTTTACAACAAACTATTTGGTAATTTACCAGATCCAAATACAGAAATAGATTATGAACTAATGGAAATTTTAAGAAGATTTATATTCGGAGATGTATTTCACAGTAGTGAAGAATTAAGTATGAAAGAAAGAGAATTAATTACTGTAACAATTTTAGCAGTATTACAGACATTACCTCAATTATCAGCACATATAAATGCAGCATTAAATGTCGGTGCAACACCTATAGAAATAAGAGAAACAATTTATCAATTAGCACCATTTATAGGTTTCCCAAGAACATTAAATGCTGTAAGTACAATGAATGAAGTTTTTAAATCAAGAGAAATAAAATTGCCATTAGAAAATATGGGAACTGTATCTGATGAAACAAGATACGAAAAAGGGTTTGAAATTCAAAATCCAATATATGGAGATGAAATAAAAGAAAAATATCCTGATGTACCTGAAATACCAAAATACTTAACTGAATTTGGCTTTGGAGATTTTTATACAAGAAAAGGATTAGATATTAAAACAAGAGAATTACTTGTATTAGTCGGATTAACAGTAACAAGATCAGATACTCAAATAAAAGCACATGTAATTGGAAACATAAAAGTAGGAAACTCAAAAGAGAAATTACTAGCTACAATGTTACAATGTTTGCCATATGTTGGATTTCCAAATACTATGAATACAATTAATGTTATAAAGAGTATTTAAAAAGAAAGGGAAGAAAAAATGGAAAGCAGATTAGCAGATGAAAGAAAAGATGAAATTGTAAATGCTTGTGAAAAATTATATCGTACAAAAAGTTTTAAAGAAATATCATTAAAAGATATAAGTGAAAAAACTACATTTTCACGACCTTCTATATATAATTATTTTCAAACAAAAGAAGAAATTTTTTTAGCACTTTTTAAAAGAGAATATGAAAGATGGATAAAAGATTTAAATGATATATATAATAAAAATGACAAATTAGATAAACAAGAATTTGCCAAACAAGTTGCCTTAAGTATTGAAAAAAGACATCAATTATTAAAATTACTATCAATGAATTTATACGATATGGAAGCAAACAGTAGAATGGAACAATTAATAGATTTTAAAAAAAGCTATGGTGAATCTTTAAAAGCAATTAAAAATCTTTTAGATAAATTTTTTAAAGATATGAAAGAAGAAGAAAAAGAAAAATTTATCTTTTCGTTTTTTCCTTTTATGTATGGAATTTACCCATATACTTCTGCTACTGACAAACAAAAAGAAGCTATGAAAAATGCAGAAGTTCCATTTAAATTCTATTCAATTTATGAAATGGTTTACGAAAATATAATTAAATTATTATAAATAAAAAAATAGAAAGAGGTAATTTATTATGAGTAAAGTATTAGTAACTTATTTTTCAGCAAGTGGTGTAACAAGAGGTGTTGCACAAAATATAGCAAATTGTATAGGAGCTGATTTATTTGAAATTAAAGCAAAAGTACCATATACATCAGCTGACCTAAATTGGACAAATAAGCAAAGTAGGTCAAGTATAGAAATGGATAATAAATCATCAAGGCCAGAAATAGAACAGACAGAATGTAACTTAGATGGATATGATACTATTTTGATAGGGTTTCCAGTATGGTGGTATACCGCTCCTACAATAATAAATACATTCATTGAGAGTTTAGACTTTTCAGGAAAAACTTTAATTCCATTCTGTACATCAGGTGGAACAGGAATAAGTGGATGTGAAAGAGATTTGAGAAATGAATATCCTGAATATAATTGGAAAGAAGGAAAAAGATTAACAGGACACGAATCAAAAGAAGATATTGAAAATTGGATTGGAGATCAAAATGAAAACTAGAAATATTATAATTTTAATAATTGCAGTTATCGTAATTATTGCAGGTGTGAGTATTTGGCTAATTAGTTCTAATAAATCTAATGAATCAAATAATACTAACAATACAAGCACAAATGTAAATGCAAATAATAGTGAAAATGAAGAAGAAAATAAAACTGATGAAGATAACACAGTAGATGGAGAAACTACTGATAGAAAAAATGTAGCAGTTATTTATTTTTCTGCAACAGGAACTACAAAAAAAGTTGCAGGATATATCAAAGATGCAACTAACGGAGATTTAATTGAAATTGAACCAAAAGAAAAATATACAGACAACGATTTAAACTATAGTAATGATGAGAGTAGAGCAACAAAGGAGCAAAATGATCCTTCAGCTAGACCAGAAATATCAAATGATATAGATACAGACTCTTATGATGTAATATTTTTAGGTTATCCAATTTGGTGGGAAACATCACCAAAAATAATTTTAACTTTTTTAGACAATCATAATTTGGATGGAAAAACAGTTATACCATTCTGTACATCAGGAAGCTCTGGAATAAGTTCAAGTTTAAATTACTTTAAAAATAATTATAAAAATATTAATTGGCTAGAAGGAAAAAGACTTACTACATCAGAAAGTGAAGTTACAGATTGGGTTAATGGCTTAAATTATTAATATTGAAATGGAGGATTTAAAATGGAATTTGAAAAAGTTATTAGAGAAAGATTTTCTGTTAGAAAATTTAAAAATGATAATATTCAAGATGAACAAATTAATAAAATTTTAGAAGCTGGAAATTTGGCTCCAACTGCCAAAAATAATCAACCACAAAAAATATATGTAGTTAAATCTAGAGAAGGATTAGAGAAAATAGATAAGGCAAGTCCATGTAGGTATAATGCACCTGTTTGTTTAATTGTGGCAAGTGATAAAAATATTGCATGGTCAAAAGGTGATTATTCAACTTATGAGATGGATGCTTGTATTGTAGCAACACATATGATGTTAGAAGCTACAAATATAGGAATTGATAACATATGGATAGAAATGTTTGATAAAAAAGTTCTTAAACAAGAATTTAATTTAGATGAAAATATTGAGCCAATATGCCTTATTCCACTAGGATATAAGGCATATGATTGTAAGCCTTCACCAATGCACAGTGCTAGAAAAAACTTATCAGAAATTGTTGAATATAAATAATAAGAAAGGAATTGATTTATGATGGAACAAACAAATAAAAATATCAAAGAAATTCATGGAGGAGCATTTGGAATGGGAGAACCAAATGTAAATTTTGCAAAATTTTTTATAGGAAATTCATATTTGAAACCACTTGCTAAAACAGAAAATGGAATAGGATTTGCAAATGTTACTTTTGAACCAGGATGTAGAAACAATTGGCATATTCATAAAGCAGAAAAAGGTGGAGGTCAAGTTCTAATTTGTGTTGAAGGAGAAGGTTGGTATCAAGAAGAAGGAAAACCAGCACAAAGTCTAAAAGAAGGAGACATTGTTGTAATACCTGCTAACGTAAAGCATTGGCATGGAGCTAAAAGAGATTCATGGTTTAGTCATATTGCAGTAGAAATACCTGGAGAAAAAGCAGAGAATATATGGTTAGAACCAGTAAATGATGAAGAATATAGAAAGATAGATTAAGTAATATGATAATAGAATATAATAATAAATATGATGAAGATATAAAAGATTTATTAGTTGAATTACAAGAATACATTGCAGGTATAGATAAAGAAAAATATTGTATTGTAACAGAAGATTATAGAGAAGAGTACTTTAAAAAAACTATAGAAGAAGTAAAAAAATATAATGGTAAAATATTTTTATATATTGAAGATAAAAAAATAGTTGGGTTAATAGTAGGATTAATAAATAACGAAGAAACTTTAGAATGTGATTTTAAGGCACCTAAAAGAGGTAGAATTACTGAGTTAATTATATCCAAAAATTGTAGAGAAAAAGGATATGGGAAAAAATTATTAAATTATATGGAGCAATACTTAAGTAATAATGGATGTAAAGATATTTTGCTTGAAGTATTTGGATATAATGAAAATGCTATCAATTTTTATGAAAAAAATGGTTATCATATTAGAACAATAGATATGACAAAAAAAATTGTCAAAGATTTAATACAATACAAGCCTCCTATAATAAAAAACATAATGTATAAAAGTTAGAGATAAAGTGATACTATTAAAAGATTTACAAAGATAATTTAATATGATATATATAATTTAATTAATACATAATAACCAAAGAGGAGGAATAATTATTGTATAAATTAAACGATAAAAAGATGTTTTTTGATATTACTGATGAACAAGCAATCATTATAAATTTTGTAACTGGAATATATTATGGAACAACATCATTAGGATCTATTGTTTTAGAATATTTACTTAGTGGTGTTAGTGAAAAAAATATACTAACCGAACTTAAAAAAAATAATGATATTCCGGAGAATTTTGAGAAAGATTTTACAAACTTTATAAATGAATGCGTACAAAAGGAAATTTTAATAAGTACTGATGGAGAAAATAAAGAATGTGAAGAATTTCCTAAATCTGCATTTTCTGATGGATATAAATTACAACTTAATGAATTTGCCGAAGTTCAGGAAATGCTTTTAGCAGATCCAGTTCATGATGTTGAAATTGAAGAAGGATGGCCAGTTTTAAAAGATGATCAAAAATAAAGTTTCAATATTAATGTGTGTTTATAATGGAGAATCATTTATTGATGATGCTATAAAAAGCGTACTACAGCAAACATATAAAAACTTTGAATTAATAATTTTAGATGATGGTTCAACTGATAATACCGCTAATATAATTAAAAAGTATGATAATATTCACTATGTTTATCAAAAACATAGTGGAATTATTATGTCTAGAAACAATTTACTAAAATATGCAAATGGTGAATATATTTCATGGTTAGATGCAGATGATTTGTATGAAAAAACGAAATTATCTAAACAGGTTCAATTTTTAAATAATAATACTTCATGTGATATTATTTTTGCAAGCTATAAAAATTTTTTAGATGATTCAATAAAGCAACCTTCAACCAGACAATTGGAACTTTTAGACTCTGACCCTAATTTATGTTTTCCAACAGCATTATTTAGGAAAAAGGTTTTTGATTTATATGGTAACTTCGATAGTTCTTACAATTATGGAGAAGACACAAGTCTTCTAATAAAATTATTTAATAATAAGGTTAATCTCAACAACAAACTTAATGATAAATTATATTTTAGAAGAATTCACAACAATAATATTTCTTTATATCACACAAAAGTTGATAGAAATGATTATTTAAAAAAAATGAGCAATAGCCTTAGAGAATTAAATCGAGGAAGTAAAAAATAATGGAACAAAATATTATATTAATAAGAAAACCATACATAGAGCAAAAAGGCAATAAAAGCTTTTTATATTCTAACATAACTATTAAAAATAAGAATTATAAAATGTTCTTTTCTGTAAATAAAGAATATGAAAAATATTTAGTTGATGACCGTTCTGATGCATTTATTGTTGCCCTACTTACTTATGCTATGAAAGAAAATTTAGATATTATTTCTGAAGCACCTGTTAGTAGAAAATTACTTTATCAATTAAACCAATACTTAATAACTATGCTTTCATCTAATATGAAAGATTTTCATAAAATAAAGTTAGAAGCTACTCCAACAGATTTATTGCTTGAAAATAAAGGTGCAGTATGCACTGGATGGACAGGTGGAGTAGATAGTATGTATACACTAATGACACATTTAAATCGTAATGAAAAAAGTTTTAAACTTACACATTTAGGAATTTTCAATAATGGTGCATTAGAAAGTGATAATAATGAAGAATTATTAGAAAATTTAGTTGAAAAAGCCAAATCAGGAATAGCAAAAGAATGTAACTTAGAAGTTATTCGGAATAAACACAAATATTCAAGAAATAATATCTGAACATTTTTTATCTGTTGTAGCAGTAAGACATGTTGCTTGTATTTTATCAATGCAAAAATTATTTAGAGTATTTTTAAATTCAGCAACTTACCCATTTAAAAATTTTGCTTTTGTTCAAGAAAATAATGCATATTATGAGTTGGTATTATTAAGTTTACTTCAAACAGAAAATACAATAATGTATTCAATAGGAGGAGATAAAGCAAGAATCGAAAAGATAGATTCTTTTAAAAATTTTCCATATGCTCAAAAATACTTAAAGCCATGTATTTATAATAAAGGAAATTGCAATACATGTGGTAAATGTGTAAGAACAATGGTGGCTTTATATGCATTAGGTGAGTTAGATAAATATTCCAAAGTATTTGATATAGATTATTTTTACAAAAACATAGATTGGTATATTGGATATACAATAGCACATTCTAGAAATGAACATTACAAAGAAAGTTTAAATATGATGAAAAAAAAGAACATGCTAATTTCTAAGGAAGCTTATAGAATAGGCAAAGTTCTAAGTGCCGCCCAAAAAATATGTGATAAAAACAAAAATTTTATTAAAAGTAAGATGAATATCTAATTTTAAAAGCATAATTAGGAGAAGTTAGTGAAAAAACTGGATTTAGAAAACAAATTACTAGATAATTTTATATCTAAGAAAGAACAATTACTCATATCATTATTATTAAATAACAATATTAATAATAACCAAATAACAGAAATATTTAAAAATCTAGATATAAACAATTCAAATCATCAGTTTTTATTGATGTTATCTTATCTCGGTCAAAAAACGGATTGGCAAAACTTTCCTAAAGAAGTAATTCCCAGATTAAAGGGTGTACAAAAATATTATCTTACATCTTTATCTTCAAAACTCCCTTGGTTTATCAACCAAATTATAAAATTGAATAAAAATGATATACCTATACTTTTAATTAAAGATACTGCCATGAAAGCATATTTTGCAAAAGATATTCCAAGAATTATAAGAAACTTTGACATAATTATACCAGAAGAGAAATATAATATAGCTCTAGATTTATTAATATCTCAAAAAAACAATATAAACAATCAAAAGAATAACTTTAGCATATTTAATGAAAAGTATAATGTCAAAATTAATATATATAACAATATTTTTAAAGCAAATGAAAAAAATACAAATTTATTGGAAAGTCCTAAAACAATTAATTTTTTTGACACCAAAGTAAAGATATTATCTTCTTATGATATGTTAATTCATATTTTAGATAATCAATCAAGAAATATATTTTCTAATGAAGAATTAATTGCAAGAATCAGATGGATTTACGATTGCATAACTATTATCAAAAATATAGATAACTTCTCAATAAAATATTTAATAAACCGATCTAAAGAGTTGAATTGTACTAATAGAGTTAGATTAACATTAATAATATTAAATAAATATATTCCAAAAATAATAAAAGAAGAAGACATTGATAAATATCTTCCGATAAATAATGAATATAAAAAATGGCTAAAATCGGCCTTTAAATATTTAGAATATTACAAATATTATAATAGCACATCCAAAAGTGCTATATTACCATTTCTTTTAATAAGATTACTAAAAAAAGAATTTTTAAATTACAAATACTTAAAATATGAAATAAAATTAGAAGATCCACATATTAACTTTATCAAATTTATAAGAGATACTAAGAATATACATTCTTTTTCTACACTTATTAAAAAAATATCAGATATTAAGGGAGTTGTATGAAACAGGATAATATAAAAAATTTTTTTGACAAAATATATATCAATACAAAAAGTAATGATAATTATTCTTTTAAAATAAAATACAATAACTCTGTTTTAAAATTTGTATCTAAAGACGAGGAGCTAATCAGGATATGGAGAAATTCACTTAAAAAATGGATTATAGATAATGAGTCAAGTGTAGATGCAACTTTCTATTATGATTATGGAGACATATATAATGTATTAAAAGAAGATTTAAATAATACATCTCTTAATATAAAAAACGAATTCTATAATATAGAATTTTCAAATACATGCTACTATATCATAGGAATTGACAAAATTAATAAAAGTTATTATTATATTTCTCCTAAGCTATTGTATTCAACTCATCCATTACTTATACTTTTTTCACGTTATTTAAATAACTATAATCTAAAAATACTTCATAGTGCAGCAGTTGGAATAGATGGAAAAGGGGCTTTAATATCAGCAAAAGGAAGAAGTGGTAAATCAACATTAGCTATATCTTGTTTATTAAGTAATATGGATTTCGTTTCTGATGATTATGTTGTCATAAATGAAAAAAATCCATTTTATGCACAGTCATTATTTTCAATGGTTAGACTTAGAAAAGATATATATGATAAATTTAATATTCCATTTCCAATGATACAATTAGACAAATATCAATCTAAATCGTTTGACATTTCAGATTGTAATATAACAGAAAAGTTAGAAATAACGTCTATTATACATCCAAAAATAACAGACAATAATAAACCATCAATTATAGATGGCGATAGAAATAAAATATTATATGAACTAAGTTATTCAACTAGTACACAATTATCACCTATAGAGAAGAAAGCAAATATCGCTAAGATTTTTGAACAATTTAGGAATTTACCAACATATCAATTTAATCTATCAAAAAATTTAGAGAAAAATGTTAAAATATTAGAAGATTTTTTTAAAAATTAACGCAACTTATAAAAAATTAACATATTTAAGCTTGTATACTATATAGAAAGAAGATGAAAAAAATTGGGAAAAAAAGTATCTTTAATAATTCCAACATATAATAGAAAGAGTTTTTTAGAAAATCTTTTTTCATGCGTTATAAATCAAGATTATAGGCCACTAGAGTTGATTATTGTAGATGATGGATCAACTGATGGTTCATATGATTACATAAAAAATAATGAGAAAAATTTTACTTCTAATAATATAGAAGTAAAGATACTTCATCAAAATCATCAAGGTCAAGCACAAGCAGTTAATTTAGCTTTAAAATATATAACTGGTGAATATTTAGTATGGTTTGATTCAGATGATATACCTACATTTAATAATATTTCAAAAAAAGTAGAATTTCTTGAAAATAATCCTGACATCGGAATAGTTCAAAATAACTACCAAGATTCATATGATAATAATAATAATAATATTTTGACTAAAATACCAGAAAAAAATAAAGATGAATCTTATCCAAGATATATTTTTGATGATATATTTTACTCAAAAATATTATGCTATTCAGGTTGTTTTATGATAAGAACAAAAATATTGTTTGATTGCTATAAAGATAAAGAAATACCTATCTCTCCAGAAGGTCAAAATTTTCAATTATTATTGCCAGTAGCTAGTAAAAGCAAGTGTGGATATATTCCTGATATCCTTTACACGTATTATCATAATCCCCAAAGCCATTCAAATAAAAAGAGAGCATTTACTGAAGTAAAATCAAGAATAGAGAATTTTAGTAAACTAAGATTAAAAATACTACCATATTGTAATGTGGATCAGGATCATTATATTAAAGAAACATTAAAAATTGAAAAAAGAGAAAAATATATTTTATATACGCAAATGGCAGAAAAAGCAAGAAATCAAGAAAATTAAATATATGTAATATGCGAGAATACAATAACGAATATATAGAAAGTAAGGTGAAACTATGAATGAAATAATTATAGGAAAACCATATACAGCAATTGAAGATGATAATGCAATATCACTTAACTCAGATATTTTAATAAATAATAAAAAAGAAAAATTATTTATCAAATTAGATAAAAAATATAAACCATATCTTGTTACAGAAAACATAGATGCTTTCGTTATTGCAATTTTACCATTTGCTTTCAAAAATAATTGCACAATTACAAGTGAAAGTAAAGTAAGCAAAAAACTCTTATACCAAATAACTCAGTATTTAAATCCTTGCTTAGAAACAAGTCATCTTAATTTATATATGATAAATTTTAATATTGAAAATTTAGAAGATGAAGAAATAAAAAGTAAAAATAAAGTAGCTACAATTTATTCTGGAAAAAATGAAATCGATAGCTTATTTACCATATTTGAAAATCAAAACGAGGAATTAAATGAATTTAAAATAACTCATTTATTAAAAATTAATAATTCAAATCCAGAAAATTTGATTTTGCAAAAAGGCGAAATTGATAAAATATGTAATGCATTAAAAATATCAATGATTCATGTAGAAACAAATATTTTTGAAATCTTGAAAGAAAAATACAACAGTTCAGGAGTATACCTCAATATAACAATTATATATGCTCTACATAAATTATTTAATACACTTTTAAATCCAGCATCACAACCATTTGCCAAATTTAAATATGGTGAAAATAGTTCTGAATATGAATTATTAATAGCAAATTCACTAAAATTGCCTAATTTAAATATCTGTGCCTATGGTGGAGCATATACGCAAAATAGAAAAAATGAAATTTTAAAAGAAAATAAATTTGCAAAGAAATATATAAATTAATCATTATAAAAGAAGGAGACAAAAAATGATACACATAGGAAAAACATATATAAAAAGGGAAAAGAGTAAGTCATTTCTATGTTCAGATGTAATAATAAATAATAATAAAATCACATTATGGTATTCAATCGATACAGAATATGAAAATTATTTATGTATAAATCGTGCAGATGCTTTTGTAATGGCATTACTCGTACAGGCAATGACGTTCAATCATGATATAAAATGTGATGACCCAATTTCCGCAAAATTTAAATTTTTTCTAACAAAACAATATATACCAACTTTGTCAGAAAATATAAAACCATATCACAATATAAAGATAGACTCTGATATAACAACTGAACCATATAAAAATTGTGGAGCAGTGGGAGTGGGATTTTCAGCTGGTTCTGACTCTATGTATAGTGTTATAAATAATACAAAAATGACTTGTAAATATCCATTAACTCACATTGCTGTTTTTAATTGTGTTAATTTTGAAAAATACGAGGAAGAATCACGAAATATCTTTATAAATAATTGTAAAGCATTACAGAAATTTGCAAATCAACAAAAACTAAAATTAGTTGCATTAGACACAAACTTTTATGAAGAGTTGCATTGGAAATTTACAAATGAAATAGTTAGTATGAGAATAATATCATGTGCTCTTGCACTACAAGGCCTATTTAGTGTATATCTAGTTTCTTCACCGTCCTTTACATTAGAAAAATTTAATTTAGAATTAGAGGATTCTACTCGATTTGATTTACTTACAATTAATTCAGCATCAACAGAAAGTTTAAGCATTTATCTTAGTGGAGCAGAAGCAGATAAAGTACAAAAGATAACCCAAATAAGTGACTATGAGCCATCATATAAGTATTTACATTCATGTTTTTCATCAGATGAACCAGGCAAAAAGAATTGTGGAACTTGTAAAAAATGTAAAGATGCTCAAATTATTTTATATGCATTAGAAAAACTTGATAATTACAATGCGGTTTATGATACAGAGAATTTTAAAAAAGATCTTCCAAAGGTAATAGCTTACTATTTAAACAGAAAAGATCCAATTGCAAAGAAAATAATAAAATTATTAAAAGAAAATAATATTGAAATACCAGAGAAATCAATAGCTATTGCAAAACAAATTGAGAAAGTAAGAGACATTATGTCAAAAAAAATTAATTAACTCTTGCAATTAATATAAGTTTTTTATTATAATACATAAAAGAAAAATGAAAGGGAAAATTAAAATGAAAAATAAAGTAGAAAGAGCTAATTCAATATCATCAAAATTACTTACTCTACTAATTATTTCATTTATATTTTTATTTTAAATAAGAACTACCAGTTCTTATTTTTTTATGCCCAAAAATAATGAAGGGAGAATATTCGATGAAAGAATTCAACAAGAAAATCGTACTAGAAGATGGCGATGAATACTATGGATATGGATTTGGAGCAGACAAAGAATCAATATGTGAAATAGTATTTAATACTTCAATGGTAGGATATCAAGAAATAGTATCAGATCCATCTTATACATATCAAATGGTAGTTATGACATATCCTTTGATTGGCAATTATGGAATAACAGATGACGATTATGAAACAAGACAACCAACAATAGGAGGACTAATTGTAAGACAGTATAACAATTATCCAAGTAATTTCAGATACACTAAAACATTATCTGAATATCTAGAAGAAAATAATATACCTGGAATCTATGGAATAGACACAAGAAAATTAACTAGAAGTATCAGAGAAAAAGGAAGTAGAAAAGTAATAATAACAGATGTTAAAACATCAAAAGAAAAGGCATTAAAAAAATTAAGAGAATATGAAATACCAAAAGATGCAGTCTCAAAAGTAAGCTGCAAAAAAAGATGGTATTCAAGAACTGCAAACCCTAAATACAATGTTATAGCTATTGATTGCGGAATCAAATTAAACATTGTTAGAAGTTTAAATAAAAAAGGATGTAATGTTACAGTAGTACCATATAATACAACATCAAAAGAAATTATAGATTTGAAGCCAGATGGAATATTTATTTCAAATGGTCCAGGAAATCCAGAGGATGTAAAAGAAGTAATTAAACTAATAAAAGAATTAAAGGGAAAATATCCAATCTTCGGTATATGCTTAGGTCATCAAATGATAAGTTTAGCATATGGAGGAAAAACATATAAATTAAAGTTCGGACATAGAGGAGGAAATCATCCAGTTAAAAATCTTCAAACAGATAAAATTGAAATAACTAGCCAAAATCATAGCTACGCAGTAGATGAAGATTCATTGAAAAAGACAAATTTAGTAGTAACACATAAAAATATACTAGATGACACAGTTGAAGGTGTTGAATGTAAAAAAGACAAAATCTTTAGTGTTCAATATCATCCTGAAAGCTCACCAGGACCACAAGACAGTAATTATTTATTTGATAAATTTATTGAGATTATAGAAAAAACAAAAAAATAAAAATCAAACTAAGATTTATCAAAAGCAAGTATTACAAGGCAAAATTTAATTTTAGTACCGGAATGTACAAAGGTACATGAGGATCTAAAATTAAATTTTAACGAAGTAAGACGAAGCTTTTCATAAATCTAAATGGAGGAAATAATGAAAAGGAAAGATCTAAAAACAATACTAGTAATCGGTTCCGGCCCCATAGTAATAGGTCAAGCAGCCGAATTCGATTACGCAGGAACACAAGCATGTTTAGCACTAAAAGAAGAAGGATATAAAGTTATATTAGCAAATTCAAACCCTGCAACAATAATGACAGATACTTCTATTGCAGATAAAGTATATATGGAACCCTTAAATCTTGAATACTTAGCAAAAATAATTAGATATGAAAGACCTGATGCAATACTTCCAGGAATAGGAGGTCAAACAGGATTAAATTTAGCAATGCAACTTTATAAAAAAGGAGTATTACAAGAGTGTCAAGTTGAACTATTAGGAACAAGTAGTGAAAGTATAGAAAAAGCAGAAGATAGAGAGAAATTTAAAGAACTTTGTCAAGAGTTAGGTGAGCCAGTACTAGAGTCAATTATTGCTACAACAGCCGAAGAAGGTATAGAAGCAGCAAATAAAATTGGTTATCCTGTAGTTTTAAGACCAGCATTTACATTAGGAGGAACAGGTGGAGGTTTTGCAGACAACGAAAAAGAATTAGTCGATATAATTAAAAACGCATTAAAACTTTCTCCTGTAAATCAAGTATTAGTTGAAAAAAGTATAAAAGGATATAAAGAAATTGAATACGAAGTAATAAGAGATAAAAATGATACAGCAATAACAGTTTGTAATATGGAAAATATGGATCCAGTTGGAATACATACAGGAGATTCAATAGTTGTAGCACCAAGCCAAACATTAACAAATAAAGAATATCAATTATTAAGAGATAGTGCATTAAAAATTATTAGAGCATTAAAAATTGAAGGAGGATGTAATGTTCAATTTGCATTAGATCCATACTCATTTAAATATTATGTTATAGAAGTAAATCCAAGAGTTTCACGTTCTTCAGCATTAGCTTCAAAAGCAAGTGGTTATCCAATAGCAAGAGTATCAGCAAAAATAGCTGTTGGAATGAGATTAGATGAAATTAAACTTGCAAATACACCTGCAAGCTTTGAACCAGCATTAGACTACATAGTAACTAAAATAGCAAGATTTCCATTTGATAAATTCACACTTGCATCAAATAAATTAAGCACTCAAATGAAAGCAACAGGAGAAGTAATGAGTGTGGGAAGAACATTTGAAGAAAGTCTACTTAAAGCAGTACGATCATTAGAAATTGGTGTTTGCCACATACATATGAAAAAATTTGATAACTACGAAACTGAAGATATGATGAAATATATAGTAGATGGTACTGATGATAGAATTTATGCTATTGCAGAATTAATAAGAAGAGATGTTGATATAGGACTTATTCATAATCTTACGAAAATCGATTTATTCTTCCTTGAAAAGATAAGACATATAATTAAACTAGAAGAAACATTAAAAGGAAATAAAGGGGATTTAAACGTTTTAAAAAGGGTAAAACGAATTGGCTTTAGTGATAAATATATTGCTCAAGTATGGAATACATCAGAAGAAGAAATTTTTAAAATGCGTAAAAAGAATAAAATGTTTCCAGTATACAAGATGATAGATACTTGTAGTAGTGAGTTTGAAAGTTATGTTCCATATTTCTATTCAACATATGAAGAAGAAAACGAATCAATAATAAGTAAAAATAAAAAGATTATCGTTTTAGGTGCTGGCCCTATAAGAATTGGTCAAGGAATAGAATTTGATTATTCAACAGTTCATGCTATTAAAACAATAAAAG
>CANQPZ010000035.1 GCA_947625895.1 uncultured Clostridia bacterium
AAACTCATTATTTTTCCTTCTTCCTATTTTCCTAAACAAAGCATAGAAAATATTTCATTTATAATATCATCTGTTACTGTTTCTCCAGTAATCTTTCCTAATTCCTCTAATATTCCTTTTATATAAATAGAAATGATATCTATAGGCATACCACTTTTAATTGCTTCTACGGCCTTTCTAAGAGATTCTCTAGCCTTAATAATTAAAGACTTGTGTCTTGTATTAATAACAAGTATTTCTCCATCATTTTTTATTTCATCTGTAGAAACTTGTTCATACATTTCATCTAAAAGTTCATTTATTCCCTCTTCTGTTTTTGTTGATAACCATACAATTTTTTTATTTAATTCATTGAAAACATTTTTATCAAAGCTTTCATTAATAATATCTATTTTATTTAATACAATTATAGCATTTTTATTTTTAATAAAATCTATTATCTTCTTATCTTCTTCACTTAGCTTTCTAGATGTGTCAAAAATTGCAATAATTAAATCACTTTTTTGTGCAATTTCCATTGATTTTTTTACACCAATTTTTTCAACAGTATCTTCTGTTTCTCTTATTCCCGCTGTATCAATAATTTTAAAAGGAATTCCTTTGACAGAAATAAATTCTTCAATAGTATCTCTTGTTGTTCCCTCTACTTCCGTAACTATTGCTCTATCTTCATTTAAAATAGAATTTAATAGAGATGATTTTCCAGCATTAGGGATACCTATAATTGCTGTTTTTATACCTTCTTTAAGAATTTTTCCATTAACAAATGTCTTTTCTAAATCATCAAGTCTTTTTTCGTTTCTTTCTAATATTTCTAAAAGTTCATTATTTGTTACTTCTTCAACATCATATTCTGGGTAATCAATAGATACTTCAATATTTGCCATTCCTTCAAGTAAATCTCTTCTAATTTCTTCTATTTTTCTTGATAATTTACCTTCTAGTTGTCCAACAGAAGCCTCCGCTTCTTTATCTGTTTTACTATTAATAACATCAATAACAGCTTCTGCCTGTGTTAAATCTATTCTACCATTTAAAAATGCTCTTTTAGTAAATTCACCTGGTTCAGCAAGTTCTGCACCATTTTTTAAGCATAATTCTAATATTTTTTGCATTACAATCATTCCACCATGAGAATTAATTTCGCACATATTTTCAGTTGTATAACTCTTTGGTGAAATAAAATATGATACTAAAACTTCATCAATTAACTCATCCCCATCATATATTTTTCCATATTTAATTGTATATCCTTTTTCTTTGGAATTATTAATTGGCTTAAATATTTTGTTTAATATCATAAAACAATCTTTACCACTCATTCTAACAATTCCAATTCCACCTATTCCAGGTGCTGTAGATATTGCAACAATTGTAGACATTTCGATCTCCTTTATATATCTATTTTAATAAAAAAAGGGCAACTATTATTAGTGCCCTACATATTAATTATTTTTTTAATGAAATCACAATTCTTCTATTTGGCTCTTCACCAATGCTATAAGTCTCTATTTTAGAATTATTTTGCAATTTTGAATGAATAATTTTTCTTTCATAAGAAGTCATTGGCTCAAGCGTAATTGGTTTTCTTTTTCTTATAACTGTTCCTGCGATTTTTTCTGCAAGGTCTTCTAAATCTTTTTCTCTTTTTTCTTTATATCCTCCAATATTTAATAAAACACGTACTCTTTCGTTTATTTCTTTATTTGCTACATTATTTAATATTACTTGTAAAGAATTTAATACATTTCCCCTATACCCTATTAAGTATCCTGTATCTTCTCCTTTTATATCAACAAAAAGATCATTTTTATCACTTTTTATTTCATAAGTTAAACCTTTTGTAGGTATTTTTTCAAGAAATTCATCTAAAAAAGTTTTTATATTATTTTCTGCTTTTTTCTCAGTTTCTTCAGAAATATCAACTTTTTTATTTTTTTCAACTTTTTTAACTTCTTTAATTTCTTCCGGATGAACATTTTCTTTAAGTGTTAATTCAACTTTAACAACTCTTGGTGTCAATATACTGAAAAAACTTCTTTTATCTTCTTCTTCTAAAACTTTAATATCAACTTGTTTTTTACTTACATTTAAATCTTTTAAACCTTTTTCAATAGCTTCATTTGTAGTTCTTCCTTCATATATATTAGCCATTTTATTCTTCCTTTCCGATAATTAATCTTCGTCTTTAACTAAAATCTTATTTAAAATTACTCTTTGTAAAGTCATAATAATATTATTTATTAGCCAATATAAAGCTAGTCCCAAAGGAGCAACACAAGCAACCATTACAGCCATAATTGGCATCATTATTGACATTTGCTTATTCATAGCTTCAACAGAATCAAAATCGTCTTCATCATCGTTTTTCTTTGTTAAAGCTTTTTCTTCTTCATTTGCTACTTCTATAACTTTATCCTTCTTCTTTTTCTTTCCTTGATTTGTTGTAATTTTCATTGAAATAAAAGAAGAAATTACATATAAGCCAGGTATAATATATACCGTAAAATCTCTCCAATTAATTGAAGGAACATTACTTAAATCTATTCCTAAAAAATTCATTTCTATACTAATAGATTCATCATTATGGTTCTTTGCTTCTCTAATTAAAGATATTTCTTTATATCTGGCTTGATCACTTATTTCATATTTTTGCATATATTCGCCAATTTTTCCTGAATCTATTCTTTCCATATAAGTTAAAGGTTGACTAACTAAGCAAAATATAGAAACAAATAAAATTAATTGTAAAATTGAAGATAAACATCCACTAAATGGACTCATCTTTTCACTTTTGTATAAATCTAATGTTTCTTGTCCTAATCTAACTTGATCATTTTTATATTTTTCTCTTAATTCTTTTAATTTTTCTTGAATTTTATTATTTTTAATTAACGTTTTCTGCTGTTTTATAGAAAAAGGTAATAAAATAATTTGAATAACAATAGTAAAAAGAATAATTGCTAATCCATAATTATTAACTAAATGATAAATAAAATTCAATAAATATCCTAAGATACTTGCTATTTGTCCTATTAAAGCACCCATATCTCCTCCACTATTTTAAAGGATCATATCCTCCTTTTGAAAAAGGATTACACCTTAAAATTCTTTTTATACTCAAAAAACATCCTTTTAAAAAACCATATTTTTCAATTGCTTGCATAGCATATTCTGAACATGTTGGTTCATATTTACAATGAACACCTAAATAACTAAATATAGGTGAAATAAACATTTTATATCCTTTTATAATTAAAATAGAAAATTTCTTCATTATTTATTCATAATCCCTGCTTTATTAAAAATATTAATTAAATCTTCTTTAATATTATAATAATTTGCATTTTCAACTGAAGATTTCTTTTTCCAAATAATTAAAATATTGCTTGGTTTATCCACATATTCTTCAATATCTGTGTATGCTGCTCTTACATATCTTTTTATTTTGTTTCTAACTACACTTTTTCCAACTTTTTTGCTAACAACAATGCCAATTCTATTTTTGACATTTTCTTTTTGAAAAATAAATATTTCTAAAAAATTTCCAGAAATATAAGTACCTTTTTTAAAAAAATATTTAAATTCATAATTTTTCTTGATTATTTCTGTTTTTTTCATATTTTTTCCTAACAAAAATAAATAATATTTATGCACAAAAAAGGGCGTTTTCGCCCCCTTCTATTTTTATTATGCACTTATTACTTTTCTTCCTTTTGCTCTTCTAGCTTTTAAGACGTTTCTTCCAGATCTTGTTTTCATTCTTTTCATAAAACCATGTTCTTTTTGTTGTTGTCTTTTTTTAGGTTGAAATGTTCTTTTCATACTGCACCTCCCACATATATATTAAAATTATATTCTTAATTCCAAAAGTAATTTAAATTATACAACAAACAAGCAAAAAAAGTCAAGAGTTCCTTAATTTATTTATATTTTTCGAGTTTTTATTATTGACTATTAAAAAATAAATTGATATTATATGAGATGATATGATAGATAGGTTATGATACTACGCAAATAGTATTTATAGCTTTTATTTATTTTTTTAAAATTTCAAAATTGCCATAAGGAGGTTTTTAACTTGTTAGATAAAAATGAACTTTTAAATCAAGCAAAAGAACTTTTAAAAAACGAAATGACAAATATCTCATATACGACATGGATAAAAAATCTTGAAATAAGAAATATATATGACAATAAAATAGAATTAATAACAACAAATGCAATGCAAACAGATGCAATAAAATCAAGATATTATGATCTAATAATAAATACTTTCAATTTTCTAACAAATAAATCATGGCAATTAGAAATTATAGATTCAACAGATACAAACGCTTTAAATAATCAAGATGGTTATGAAAATTCATTTGACAATTTAACAACAACATTAGAATATAGTAAAACATCTTTAAATCCAAAATATACTTTTGATACTTTTGTTGTTGGAAATAATAATAGATTTGCACATGCTGCAGCTCTTGCTGTTGCAGAAGCACCATCATCTATGTATAATCCATTATTTATATATGGTGGTGTAGGTCTAGGAAAAACACATTTAATGCAGGCAATTGGAAATGAAATATTAAAAAGAGATAGTTCAAAAAAAGTTTTATATGTAACATCTGAAGCTTTTACAAATGAACTAGTAAACGCAATAAAAGATGCTAATTATAAAAATGAATTATTTAGAAATAAATATAGAAATATTGATATTTTGTTAATAGATGATATTCAATTCTTTGCTGGAAAAAATACAGCACAAGAAGAATTTTTCCACACATTCAACACATTACATCAAAATGGAAAACAAATTATATTATCAAGTGATAAACCACCACGTGATATTGCTTTATTAGAGGACAGATTAAAATCAAGATTTGAATGGGGATTATTAGCAGATATATCAATGCCTGATTTTGAAATGAGACTTGCTATATTAAGAAAGAAAACACAATTAGAAGGAATATTAATTGATGATGATTATTTATCATTAATTGCTACACGAATAGATTCAAATATTAGAGAATTAGAAGGTGTTCTAAATAAAATTTTAGCATACACATCATTAACACATAGTCCAATTACAAGAGAAATCGTTGAAAAAGCAATAAATGACGTAACATTACAAAAAGAAAATATTATTTCTGCAGATTATATTCAAGACGTAGTTGCTAATTATTTTAAAATAGATAAAAGAGATTTAGTATCATCAAAAAAATCAAATGATATTACATATCCAAGACAAATTGCAATGTACTTATGTAGAACTGTTGGACAAATGTCTTTTCCTAGAATAGGTAATGATTTTGGTGGAAGAGATCATACAACAGTAATGCATGCATTTAAAAAAATAGAAAAAGAAATAAAAGAAAACACAAATACAAAACTAATTGTGGAAAGTGTTAAAAACATAATAACAAATAAAAAATAAATTGATATTTAAATAAAAAATATAAAAAATATAAAAAAATGTTTTGTAGAACATTTTTTCTAAAAAATAAATTAAATTCTTCTTACGGAAGAAAGAGATTAGATATCAACAGGTACATGTTAAAAACGTGTTTATTTTCTGTTAATTATGCACTTATTAACAATAACAATTTAATAATGTGGAAAAAAATATTTTTTATACACAGGTTTATTAACAACATTTTTTGTACGGATATTCAATATTAAAATGGTTTTCCACAGAATCCACAACACCTAATACTAATACTACTATATATATTTATATTTAATTAATAAAAAAGGAGTCGAGAAGAAAATGAAATTTATTTGTGAAAAAGAAAAACTTCTTAAAGGTATTAATTCCGTAATAAATGGAGTTGCTTCTAAAACAACAATGCCTATATTAGAAGGAATACTTATTCAAACAAATGATAAAGAAATTAAATTAACTACATATGATTTAGAAATAGGAATTGAATATATAATAGAAAGTGATGTAGAAGAACAAGGTAATACAGTAGTAAATGCAATAATGTTTAGTGAAATAATAAGAAAATTACCAGAAACAGATATAACAATTTCAATTAATTCAAATAATTTATTAGAAATAGAATGTGAAGGTTCATTATATAAATTAGCAACAATGAATCCTGAAGAATTTCCAGAATTACCAAAAATAAATATAGATAATTCAATAGAAATTGAACAAAACTTATTAAAAAATATGATTAGAAAAACAATATTTGCAGTAAGTAATGAAGAAAATAGACCAATTTTTACAGGATGCTTATTTGAAGTAAAAGATAATAAATTAAATGTTGTTGCTGTTGATGGATACAGATTAGCATTAAAGACAAATGTATTAAATAGTGATACAACAAGTTTTAATGCAGTAATACCAGGAAAAACATTAAATGAAATAAATAAAATTCTTTTAGATTCTTTTGATACAGTAAAAATAGGAATATCAAAAAATCAAGCATTATTTGAAATGGAAAATTGTAAGATAGTTACAAGATTACTAGAAGGTGAATTCTTAAAATATAATAATGCAATACCAGTAAATTGGGAAACAAGAATAAGAGTTAATAAAAATAATATTCAAAATTGTTTTGAAAGAATTATTTTAATTTCATCTTCATCAATAGAAAAAGAAAAGAAATATCCAGTAAAAATATCAATAGAAATTGGTAAAGTTGTTATTTCTTGTACAAACCAAACAGGAGATGCAAAAGAAGAAATAATGGTATCAACAGAAGGAAAAAATCTTGAAGCAGGATTTAATCCAAGATATTTTTTAGATGCATTAAAAGTAATAGATGATGAAGAAATATACATAGAATTTGGTACAAATATCTCACCATGTATAATAAAACCAGTTGAAGGTGATGAATACAAATATATGATTTTGCCAATAAGAATGAAGGAATAAAATGTATATAAAAAGAATTAAATTAGAAAACTTCAGAAACTACGAAAACTTAGATGTTGAATTTTCAAAAGATTTTAATTTAATATATGGAAATAATGCACAAGGAAAAACAAATATATTAGAATCAATATATATATCAGCATTAGGAAGATCTTTTCAAACAAATAAAGACAATGAACTAATAAAAATAGGAAAAGAAAAAGCAAATGTAGAAATAGATTATGTGAGAAAAGATAGAGAAGGAAAAATAACATTAGAAATAGCAGATAAGAAAACCTTTTATATTAATGGAATTAAACAAAAAAGACTAAGTGATATAATTGGAAAAATAAATATTGTTTTATTTTATCCAGATAATATAAATATAATAAAAGGTGGACCATCTGAAAGAAGAAAATTTCTAGATATAATGATAAGTCAATTAAAACCTAATTATTTACATCTATTAAATAGATATTTAAAAACATTAGAACAAAGAAATGCGTATCTTAAACAAATTAAATTTGATAATAAAAGAGAAGATCTGTTAGAAATATGGGATGAAAAATTATCAGAATTATCTAGTGAAATTTATAAATATAGGGAAGAATATATAGAAAAAATTAGAGAAAAGATAGAAACAATCCACAATAAGATAACAAATTGTGGAAAAGAACAAGAAAAACTTGAAATTTTCTTTATTTCTTCAGGAAAAACACAAAAAGATTTCTTAGAAAAATTAAAAGAAACTAGAGAAATTGATATAAAAAGAGGATTTACTTCAACAGGTATACATAGAGATGATTTTGAAATATATATTAATGGAAAAGATGTTGGAATATATGGATCTCAAGGACAACAAAGAACATCAGTATTATCTTTAAAATTAACAGAACTTAATATAATCTATGATGAAATAGGAGAAGAACCTATCTTATTATTAGATGATTTTATGTCAGAATTAGATGAAAATAGAAGAACCAATTTGACAAAAGTAATAGATAAAAACCAAGTATTTATTACTTGTACAGATAAAATACTAGTAGAAAATAAAAATAACACAATTTATCACATAAATAATGCAAAATTGATAAAAGACTAAAGTTAAGGAGGAAGTCATGGAAAAAGTCGATCACGAGTATAATGCAGAACAAATTCAAGTATTGGAGGGGTTAGAACACGTTAGAAAAAGACCAGGAATGTATATAGGAAGTGTTTCTATAAGAGGTCTACATCATTTGGTATATGAAATTGTAGATAATGCTGTTGATGAAGCATTAGCTGGTTATTGCAAAAACATAAATATATCAATAGAACCTGGAAATATAATCAAAGTAGTAGACGATGGTAGAGGAATTCCAGTAGACATACATCCAAAAACAAAAATTTCAGCAGCTGAAACTGTTTATACAAAACTAAATGCTGGTGGAAAATTTGGTGGAGACAGTGGATACAAAGTTTCTGGTGGACTTCATGGTGTTGGTGCATCAGTTGTAAATGCATTATCAGAATGGACAGAAGTTACAATTCAAAGAGATGGTGGAATTTATCAAATGAAATTCCAAAGAGGAAAAACAGTTCAACCATTAACTAGAATAGGAGATTCTGATAAAACAGGAACAACAGTTAGATTTTTAGCAGATAATACAATATTTGAAACATTAGATTACGAATATGAAGTATTAGAAAATAGATTTAGAGAAATGGCATTTTTAACAAAAGGTCTACATATAGCAGTTGAGGATACAAGAGGTGAAAGTCCAAAGAAATCAGACTTTTTATTTGAAGGTGGATTAAAATCTTTTGTTGAGTATTTAAATAAAAATAAAGAAAAAATAAATACAGTACCAATATATATGGAAAAAGATGGAGATTTACCTATAGAAATAGCTGTTCAATATACAACAGCATATTCAGAAAATATATATTCTTTTGTTAATAATATAAATACTGTAGAAGGTGGAACACACTTAGAAGGATTTAAAAGAGCTTTAACAAAAGTGTTTAACGATTATGCAAAATCTCATAATATTTTAAAAGAAAAAGATAATAATTTAACAGGTGATGATATTAGAGAAGGTGTAACAGCAGTTATTTCAGTAAAAGTTAGAGAGCCACAATTTGAAGGACAAACAAAAACAAAATTAGGAAATAGTGAAGTTGCTGGAGCAGTTCAATCATTAGTAAATGAAAAATTAGCAGAATTCCTTGAAGAAAATCCAAATGTAGCAAAAGCAGTATTAGATAAATGTGTAAGTGCTTCTAAAGCTAGAGAAGCAGCTAGAAAAGCAAGAGAATTAGTAAGAAGAAAATCAGCACTTGAAACAACAACATTACCTGGAAAACTTGCAGATTGTACAAGCAAAAATCCAGAAGAATGTGAAGTGTATATAGTCGAAGGAGACTCAGCTGGAGGAAGTGCAAAGCAGGGTAGAGATAGAAGATATCAAGCAATATTACCTCTTTGGGGTAAAATGTTAAATGTTGAAAAAGCAAGAGCTGATAAAATATATGGTAATGATAAATTAAATCCAGTTATAATAGCTGTCGGAGCTGGAATTGGAGCCGATTTTGATATTACAAAAATAAGATATGGAAAAGTTATAATAATGGCAGATGCTGATGTTGATGGTGCACATATTAGAACATTATTATTAACATTCTTCTTCAGATATATGAGACCATTAATAGAAAATGGAAACGTATATTTAGCACAACCACCATTATATAAACTTTCTAAAAAAGGAATGGATGACATATATTGTTATACAGATGAAGACTTACAAAGAAGTTATAAAGAATTAGAAGAAAAGGGTATACAAAGAGATCAATTAGGATTACAGAGATATAAAGGTCTTGGTGAAATGAACCCAGAACAATTATGGGAAACAACAATGAATCCAGAAAACAGAATATTAATAAAAGTTACTATGGATGATGCTATAAAAGCAGATGAAATATTTACATTATTAATGGGTGATGAAGTAGAACCAAGAAGAGAATTTATACAAGCAAATGCAAAATATGTAAAAAATCTTGATATATAGGGAAAAATTAATAATTTTATAAAAAAATAAGAGGCTAGTCTAATATAGACTAGCCTCTTAGCGATAAAACTTATATTTATCTACAGCTCAGACTAAAGAAGATAATATTCAAACCTAATATATATTTCTATATAAATAAGCCCTGTACCACCTTAATTAATCAGTTACTCGAATGAAGAAACACTTTTTTCCAGCCATATTCGTCTTAAATTTGAAGACTAATAACAACCAGTAAAAATATTAAATCACTCTTAATCTAAACTATAATACCTATTTATTAAACCATATACAAAATCAAAATAGCACAATAAACAAATATTATAATCCACATCTAAACATATTTTAACCTGAATAAATCAAGCTAAAATACATCATAATTTAAATAAAAATAATCCCACAAAAAGAACTATTATTATTTTTAATTCGACAAATATAAATTTTATATTAATATTATTAACAAAAAAAAGATAAATATACATAAAAGAAAAGAAAAAGTTGTCGAAATTTGATGATCGAAAAACGTTGACAAATCAACACTTTGACACTATCATAAAAACAAAGGAGGTAAAAAAATAAAAAGAACTAAAGAAAATAGTGTACAAAATTTAATTCCTTTTAAAGAAATAAAAGAAAAAGGAATTATACAACTAAAAAATGAAAAATATATCAAAATAATTAAAATCATTCCAATTAACTATGAGTTGAAATCTGAATTGGAAAAAGAAGCAATTTTAAATTCTTATAAAATTTTTTTGAAATCATGTAATTTTAATCTACAAATTTTAATTCAAAGCAAAAAAGAAAATCTATCAAAACATTTTTTAATTCTAGAACAAGAGAAAAGTAGGAGAGAAACAAAAGAAAATATAATTTATGAAAATTATATAAATTATATTAAAAGGCTTAATTCAGAAAATAAATCATCCTCAAAAAATTTTTTTATCATTATACATCAAGATGATGAATATCAAGAAAAAAGATCCCCAAATAAAACAGAAAAAATAATATTTGAAAATTTAAACGAAAAATATTTTAAAATTAAAGAAAATTTAGCACGCTGTGGAAATTTTGTATGCGAATTAGAGAAAAAGGAAATTATTGATATATTATATTCATTTTTTAATTGTAGAAAAAATTTTAAAAAATAAGGAGGTAATGATAGAAGATAAAAACTATATATCACCAGCATATATTAACGAAACAAATCCCAAATATATAGAAATAGATGGAACATATTATGCAGGATTAATTTGTGTTGACTATTACAGAGAATATAAAGAAATTATATTAAAAAACATAATTTCAAATAATAGCAATATGAACATATCTATTTTTTATGAAAAGAAAGATAAATATAAAGCTATAAGAGATTTAACATATCATATAGGAAATGTTGGTGTAGATATTAAAAATACAAAAGAAAATGTTCAAGATATTGATATAGCAAAATTTACGTATGATGATGCAAAATATATAAGAAAAGAAATGCAAATAAATAATGAAGACTTATATTTACTTTATATTTATATAAATGTATTTTCAGAAGACTCAAAAGAATTAGAAGCTAATATTAACAATATAGAAGGTATTTTGCAAAGTAATGGAATACAAACAAGAAGGGCAAATTTCAGACAAGAACAAGTCTTTTTTGCTTGTCTTCCATTCATGCAAAATAGTTATGATATAAAAAATGCAAGTAAGAGAAATATATTAACAAGTGGACTAATAGCAACATATCCATTTATTTCTTCATCAATTTTTGACGAAGAAGGAATATTCTTTGGAAATAATATATATAACAATTCTTTAATCTTTGTTGATAAATTTAATAGAGAAAAATACAAAAATGGAAATATGTGCGTTTTTGGCGCAAGTGGAGCAGGAAAATCCTTCTTTACAAAATTACAAATACTAAGAAATTGGTTAATAGGAATAGAACAATATGTAATAGATCCAGAAAGAGAATACGATAAAATATGTAAAAACTTGAATGGAACAATATTTAAAATTGGACCATCATCTAAAACTTATATAAATATATTTGATATAAGAGAAGAATCAAATGAAGAAAATTCAGGCTATTTAGCAACAAAAATACCTAAATTATTAGGATTTTTCGGATTAATATTCGGCGAAATGAATGAAGAAGAAAAAGCAATAATAGAAGAAAAAATAATTGAAACATACAGAAAAAAGAATATAACATTTGATGATAAAACCTTATATAAGGAAAAAGAAAAGGGAAAAATACAAATAAAACCAATTTTTAAAGAATCTAAAGAAATGCCAATATTAGAAGATTTTTACAACATTTTAAGTAATGACAAAAAGACAAAAAAGTATAAAACTCAACTAATACCGTTTGTAAAAGGATCATTGAAATTTTTTAACAATCATACAAATATCGAATTAGATAATAAATTAATTATTGCAGATATATATGAATTAGGAGAAGAAAATATAAAATATGGAATGTATATATTTACCGAGCTATTTTGGGACAAGATAAAAAAAGACAGGAATATAAAAAAGGCTATATATCTAGATGAAATTTGGAGGTTAATAGGTGTAACTTCAAACAAAGAAGTTGCAAGTTTTATATATAAAATTTTTAAAACAATAAGAAAATATTCCGGAAGCAGTGTTGCAATAACACAAGATGTATCAGATTTATTTAGTCTAGAAAATGGAATTTACGGTAAAAGCATATTAAATAATTCATGTATAAAAGCCTTTTTCTCACTAGAAGAAGATAATATAAATGTTTTAGAAAAATTTACAACACTTTCAGAAAAAGAAAAAATAGAAATTAGATCCTTAAAAAAAGGCGAATGCATGATGTTTATAGATCAAAATCACATTTTAGTAAAAGTAAATTGTTCAGATTTTGAGAAAAAAATAATATAGAGGTGAGTATTATAAAGACAGTTTTAACAGCTTTAATGGATGACGAAGTAAATAAAGAACTAAAAAATCAAGAAGGAATAGAAGTATTATGTGATGATCTATTATATCAAGAAGCAGTATTAGAAAAAATAAAGGAAAAAGAAAAAATCGACTTTTTATTATTAAATGAAAACTTACCTGGAGAAAAATTAGAAGATTTTATAAAGAAAATAAACAATATAAAAATAATATTATTTGTTGATAAATCAACAAAAATTGAAAAAAATTTAATTGATAAAAAGGTTTATAGTTTATTCACAAATGGTGAAAAAACTGTGGAAGAATTAGTAAAAGTTATTAAAGAAGAAAATTATATTCAAAAACTTGAAAAAGAAATAGAAAATTTAAGAAAAGTAATAGAAGAAAAAGAAAATAAAAAAATTAATTTACCCAAAATAATAGAAAAAATAAAAGAAAAAGAACCAAAAATAAAAAATCATAAAATAATAACAATAGCAGGAACATCAAGCAAAGAGAAAGAAATTTTTTCAACAAATTTAATGAAAGAATTAAATAAAAAACAAATAAAAGCACAGATGATTGATTTTGATGTATTTAACTATCAAAGTTCAAGTTCTTTTTTTGAAATAAAAAACAATAGAATAAAAGGAACAGATATTATTTTTAAAAATAAAGAGCAAATAAAAGTTGAAGAATTACAAAGAAAGCTAGAAAAGATAAAAAAAGAGAATGAAATATTAATAATAAATACACCAGCAGAATGTTTCTTTGATTATACAAAGCTAATAATGAATGAGTCTGAAAAGATATTTTTAATAACTGAAAATAATGTTAGCGAGATTAAAAAAAGTGAGAAATTTCTTGAAATATACACAAAAAATTGGAAAATTAACGAAGAAAAAATAGATATAATTATTTGCCAAATTAAAAAAGAAAATAAGAAATATATAAATAAAAATTTATATATTTCAAAAATCATAAAAATTATTTCGATGAAAAATAAAATTAGAGAAGATGAAGAAATCTATAAAGTTAAATATAGAAAAAAGGATTATATAAATATAATAAATAGAATAAGTCAATAGGAGGAAAATGGAACTTACACAAAATTTAACTAAAAGTAATGAAGTGGTTGAAAAAATACTTGATACAGCAAATAATGCGTTAGAAAACGGATTAAAAGCAATTTTACCAGATTTTATTGAAGACGATGTATTAGATATAAAAAACAAATTTCTTCAAGAAGGTTTTCAAGAAGGAATTAGAGAAGTAATAAACAAATTAGAAGATGTTGGAAAAAGCGTAGTGGGAATATTTACAGGAAATTTTGATACAATAGAACAAGTAAAAAGAGTAATTCAAAAAAATGGAATATTAGATGGTATATCTGAAGTTATAGACAATATATTAAAAAAACTTTTAGATGGAAATAAAATAAGTAAAGAAATATATAATTTTATAAAAAATGGCAAAAATCAAATAATTTCAACGATAGAAAAAGGATTAGAAGGCCTATATAAAGAAAGTTCATTTAATATGGACACACTAAATCAATATTGTTCAGAATGGAAAAAACAATACAACGAGAAAGATTATGAGGGAATGGAAAGTACAATAAAAAAAATTAAACAAAAATTAAATAGTAGTAAATTAGTTGAAGAAACAATTAAAGAAGCTAGAGATATAGAGAATATTCAAAATTATATTAATGAAAAGGGTAGTATTGACGCATTATCAGAAGATGAAAGAGCATTATTAGAAAAAACATATTAATAAAAAAATAGGTAAACATAAAGAAAAAATATAGAAGTAAAACTTGCATATTTTCTTACGGTTTAGTATAATACAAGAGTATTAAGAGGATAAGAAAAGAGGTTAAATAATGGACAAGCAAGAAGAAAAAATTATTGAGAGAGACATTGAAGCTGAAATGAGAACAGCATATGTTGATTATGCAATGAGTGTTATCGTTTCACGTGCTTTGCCAGATGTTAGAGATGGTCTAAAACCCGTACACAGAAGAATTTTATACTCTATGTATGAAGATGGAATAACATCAGATAAACCATATAGAAAGTGTGCTAATACAGTTGGATCTGTTTTAGGACGTTACCATCCACATGGTGATTCATCTGTTTATGATGCAATGGTAAGACTTGCACAGGATTTTTCTCAAAGATATACAATGATTGATGGACATGGAAACTTCGGATCAATAGATGGTGACGGAGCTGCAGCAATGAGGTATACAGAAGCAAGAATGGAAAAAATTGCTGAAGA
>CANQPZ010000036.1 GCA_947625895.1 uncultured Clostridia bacterium
ATACTTGTAGTAGTGAATTTGAAAGTTATGTACCATATTTTTATTCTACATATGAAGAAGAAAATGAATCTATTATTAGTAAAAGAAAAAAGATAGTTGTATTAGGAGCAGGACCAATAAGAATTGGACAAGGAGTAGAATTTGATTATTCAACAGTTCATGCTATTAAAACAATAAAAGAAGCAGGATATGAAGCAATAATTATTAATAATAACCCTGAGACAGTTTCAACTGATTATACTACAAGTGATAAACTTTACTTTGAACCATTAACAGTTGAAGATGTAATGAATATAATTGAAATAGAGAAACCAATAGGCGTAATTGCTGCACTAGGTGGTCAAACAGCAATTAACTTAGCAGGACCACTTTCAAAATTAGGTGTTAAAATAATAGGAACAGATGTTGAAGCAATAGAAAAAGCAGAAAATAGAGATGCATTTGAAAAAGTAATGAAGAAGTTAAAATTATTACAGCCTAGAGGAGAAGCGGTTACAAATATAAAAGATGGAATAAAAGTTGCAGAAGATATAGGATATCCAGTACTTGTAAGACCTAGTTATGTACTTGGTGGAAGAGCTATGCAAATAGTATCAAATAGAAAATCATTAGAAAAATATCTAAAAACAGCTGTTGAAATAAATACAAAACAACCAGTATTAGTTGATAAATATATAATTGGAAAAGAATTGGAAGTAGATGCAGTATGTGATGGTAAGGATGTCTTTATTCCAGGAATAATGGAACACGTTGAAAAAACTGGTATACATTCAGGAGATAGTATAAGTATTTATCCAACATTTAGTGTAAGTGAGAAAGCCAAAAATGATATTATCGATTACACAATAAAATTAGGTTTAGGTATAGGAATTGTTGGACTATATAATATTCAGTTTATTGTAGACAAAGAAGAAAAAGTATATGTAATTGAGGTAAATCCACGTTCTTCAAGAACAGTTCCATTTATATCTAAATCAACCGGTTATTCATTAGCAGATATAGGAACACATGTAATGCTCGGAACATCCTTAAAGGAACAAGGAATAAATGAAGTATATCCAAAAGAGAAGGATAAATGGTACGTAAAAGCTCCAGCATTTTCATTCTCAAAATTAGATGGTATGGATGTTTATTTATCACCTGAAATGAAGTCAACTGGTGAAGCAATAGGATATGATAAAAAATTAACAAGGGCATTATACAAAGCACTTCAATCATCAGGAATGCATTTATCAAATTATGGAACAATATTCGTTACAATAGCAGATGTAGATAAAGAAGAAGCATTACCATTAATAAGAAGATTCTACAATTTAGGATTTAATATTGAAGCAACGGAAGGAACTGCAAAATTCCTAAAAGAACATGGAATAAGAACAAGAATTAAAAAGAAAATTAGTGAAGGCAGTGAAGAAATTTTAGAGTCAATAAGAAAAGGTTATGTAAGTTATGTCATAAATACAAGTGATATAAATTCAACAACACCTGAAATTGATGGTATCGCAATAAGAAGATGTGCTGTAGATAATAATATTCCAATATTTACAGCATTAGATACAGTAAGAGTATTACTAGATGTACTTGAAGAAATTACATTAGGAATTTCAACAATAGATGCATAAAAAGTTGTCATAATTAAGTTACAGTATCGACTTTTTTGTAGTTGTGGTATATAATACAGCCATTATTTTATATAAGAGGTGATCAATTTGTTTAAGAGAAATTTATTAAACTTTACATTAATTTCTATATTATTTCTTTTAATCTGCATAATGCCAAAAGTTGCATTAGCAGTAGAACAAAGGACAACTACACTTGATTTAACTACACAAAATGCTACCATAGATATGCTTTCTGAAGAAGGTTGGTCATGGAATAATGATACACAAACTCTAACTTTAAAAAATGCAAATTTTGATGTTACAGATTCACCTGAAGGAACACCAACACCATGTATTAAATTTCCAACTAATAAAAAAGTAACTGTCATATTTGAAGGAAATAATACATTAATAGCACAAAAAGGTTCAGTATTTAATGGAGTAGATGATCCTGCAACAGGTATAGATGGTACAGAAACAGGATCTATTACATTTAAAAGCCCTAATAAAGGTACTTTAAATTTAAAAGTAACTGAATCATCTAGTCGTGGAACATATGGAAATTTAGGATGTGTAATGAAAGATGTGCATGATTTAAATATTTTATCAGGTACAATTAACTGTATAGGAGGAATAATGTCTGATGGAACAGTTACTATAAGTGGTGGAAAACTTGATATTAATACAGAAAATATGACTGATGGTATGTCATCTACAGTGGAAGGTATTTATGCAATAAAACAAGTCAAGATAACCGGAGGAAACGTAAATATTAAATCATCTAACACATCAATAAAGGTTCCAGGAATGCAAGGTCAATTACCTGATGTAGAAGATGGTATCATAATTAATGGAGGAAATATTTCACTTAGTACTCAATCAAAATATACAATTTACACAGGAAATTATCGTCAAAAAGATATAAAAATTAATGGTGGAAACATCACTCTAAAATCAGAAGTTGGTATATATACAAATAAAGGTGACATATACATAAATAACATAGATAGTCTAGATGATACAAACGTAACAGGTAAAACATTTCAAGTAAATGAAGGAAATGCAGAAAATGAAATAAAAGTTGCAACTGCTGACTATAGTAACGTAGATAAAGCTATTGAAAAAGCAAAGAAGTTAAATAAAAACGATTACGTAGATTTCAGTGCTGTTGAAGCAGCAATTAATGCAGTTATAAGAAATAAAAGTATTCTAGAACAAGAAGAAGTAGATGCAATGGCAAAAGATATTGAAGATGCAATTAATTCTCTTGAACTAGTTAAGAATAATGATGATAAATCTGACGATAATAGTAATAAAGATATTACTCCTAAAACAGGTTCAGTAGATAAAATAAATTATCTATACGTATTAGCAGTTATATCATTAGCTGGATCAATAATCTTAAAAAGAATTTAAAAACACATTATTTGAATTAAATTTTATTATACAATAAGTAATTTTAAAAATGGAATAGTAAATATACTATTTCATTTTTTATATAATAGGAAATTCCTATTATACAAAAATCTTGAAGAATATCAATCATTACTGTATAATACAATTATTAAGGAGAAATATAATGTTAGAATTAGAAGAAAGTATAAAGCTTTTAGAAGACTTAAAAGATAAGATTCAGAAACTTGGTGATTCAATAAAAATAACAGAGTTAATAAATCAATTAGAGCAATTAGAAGCGGAAACTTTAAAAGAAGGATTTTGGAATGACTCTGAAAATTCATCAAAAATTTTAAATAAAATCAAATCAATAAAAAATAAGACTACAAGCTTTATAAATATACAAAAAGCAATTTCAGAAACATTAGAACTTGCAGAATTGGCCAAATCAGAAAATGATGAAGAAATTGCTAAAGAAGTATTAAAAGAAGTTAAAAATCTAGAAAAAGAAACAGAAAAATTTGAACTACAAACATTGCTTTCAGGAAAATATGATGCAAATAATGCTATACTTACAATTCATCCAGGAGCAGGCGGTACTGAATCTCAGGATTGGGCTGAAATGCTTTATAGGATGTATACAAGATGGGCAAATAAGAGCAATTATCAAGTAAATGAAGTTGATTTTCTTGAAGGTGATGAAGCAGGCATTAAAAGTGTAACTTTTGAAGTAATAGGAGAAAATGCCTATGGATATTTAAAAGGAGAAATGGGAATACATAGATTAGTTAGAATCTCACCATTTGACAGTAATAGCAGAAGACACACATCATTTGCGTCTGTTGAAGTTTTACCAGAAATAACAGATGATATAGAATTAGACATAAATCCAGACGATTTAAGAGTTGACACTTATAGAGCTTCTGGTGCAGGAGGACAACATGTAAATAAAACATCTTCAGCAGTAAGAATAACTCACATTCCTACAAATATAGTTGCTCAATGCCAATCTGAACGTTCTCAAATTCAAAATAGAGAAACAGCAATGAAAATGCTTAAATCAAAACTTCTTGATTTAAAAGAAAAAGAACAAAAAGAAAAAATTGAAGATCTAAAAGGTGTTCAAAGAGAAATTGCATGGGGAAGTCAAATACGTTCATATGTATTTTGCCCATATACGATGGTAAAAGATCATAGAACAAATTATGAAGTTGGAAATGTTCAAGGTGTTATGGATGGAAATATAGATGATTTTATTGAAAGTTATCTAAAATCAAATATAAAATAAAAGCCTATAAGATTAATTTTTATAGGCTTTTTATTTATAAAAACATCCTTGCGATAAATTTCTTTCTTTTAAAATTTTATCTAACCCATTTAAAACCCATTTTTTATGCAAGTTCCACTTAGGAGCAACAAGCAAATCTTTAGGTGCATCTCCTGTAATTCTATGAACGATAATATTAGAATTTATATGAGTAATTACATAAGTTAGTTTTTCTAAATAATCATCTAAATTTATAGGTTCATACATTCCATTATTATATAAATCATATAGCTTAGTTCCTTTTATAATGTATGTAGAATGGATTTTTATTCCTTGTATGTCTAAAGTATTAATAAAAGAAATAGTATTCTTTAAATCGTCAAATTTTTCGTTAGGAAGTCCAATCATAATATGACAAACAATATCAATATTAAATTTTCTTAAAATTTTAACTGCTTCAGTAAATTTAGAAGATAAATAACCACGATTAATAAATTTTGCAGTTTCATCATTTGAAGTTTGTAAACCAAGTTCAACACAAACATAGTATTTTGATGAATAAGAGGAGATAAGCTCAGCAATTTCATCTGTAATACAATCTGGTCTAGTAGCAATTTGAATGCCAACAATTCTATCATCAATTAATGCAGAATCATATTTGCTCTTTAAAGTATTTATGTCAGCATATGTGTTAGTAAAATTTTGAAAATAAACAATAAACTTATTAGCTCTTTCAGATTTATAACTATTTAAAGCATTTTCAACTTGTTTATTAATAGGTAATCTTGTTAAATGTTCTCCAGAACCTTTTTCACTACAAAAAATACATCCACCTGTCCCGCAAGTTCCATCTCTATTAGGACAAGTAAAACCACCATCAACACAAAGTTTTAATGTTCTTTCTCCGAATTTATTTTTTAAATATTCATTTAAATGATTATATCTTAAATATCTTTCTTCCATAAGCATAAGTATAGCAAGCAGAGAACAGAAGTTCAAGCGAAACTGTCAAATAATTGACGTTATTTATAAAATCTGTTATAATATATTTGTATTCTAAAAAAAGGAGGCAATAATCATGGCAAAATATTGTGATAATTGTGATTACTGGTCACCAGACGGAGACGGATGGGGAAAATGCAAAAAACAAGGTTATGCAACTAAAAAAGGTTCTGACTCTTGTGATGAATGGAGATAGTAAATAATAAAGCTGGTTTAAATACCAGCTTTTTTCATTTTGAGAAAAGTAAAATTCTAGTTGAAAATTTTAGAATATAATGATAATATAATCACCGAATATATTATTTTTCTATATAATATATTAAATTAAAATGGCAAAATTTAAATTTAAATTTGCTACTATATTATTCTAAAGAAGGTGCCAAACTATATGGGCATAGTAGTACAAAAATTTGGAGGAAGTTCTGTAGCAACTACAGAGAAATTAGAAAAAGTATGTAATCATATTACAAAAGAATTTGAGAAAGGAAATAATGTAGCAGTCATAGTTTCAGCTCAGGGTAAAACAACAGACAAGTTAATATCTGAAGAAAAAGAAATAACAGATAGCCCATGCAAAAGAGAACATGATGTTCTTGTTTCAGTTGGAGAACAAATAACAATTTCAAAATTAGCCATAATGTTAAATAATAAAGGCTATAAAGCTATATCTTTAACAGGATGGCAACTTCCAATAGTTACAGACAATAACTTTGGAAACGCAAAAATTAAATCTATTAATAATAAAACAATTTTAGATTTGTTTGAAAAAGGTTATATTGTTGTTATAGCAGGTTTTCAAGGAATAAATGAAAATGGTGACATAACAACACTTGGTAGAGGAGGATCTGACACAACAGCAGTTGCAATAGCTGCAAGCTTAGAAGCAGATAAATGTGATATCTATACAGATGTAGATGGAGTTTTTACAACAGACCCATCAATTGCAGATAAAGCAAAGAAAATAGACTTGATATCATACGATGAAATGCTTGAATTATCAAGCTTGGGAGCTAAGGTTCTTCACAACAGATGTGTAGAAATAGGGAAAAAATATAACATTCCAATAGTAGTTAAAGAAACAGGGAAAGAAGATTCAAAAGGAACTATAGTTGAAAACAGTAAATACCTTGAAGATATGGAAATCAGCGGAATAGCGAAGGATGATAATATTTCAAGAGTAACAGTAATGGGATTAGAAAATAAAATCGGAAAAACATATAAAGTATTTAATTTATTAGCAGAACATAAAATAAACATAGATACAATCGTTCAATCATTTGGTGAAAGTATAAATAAAAACTTATCATTTACTATGAAAACATCTGATTTACCTGAAGCTTTAAAAGTTCTTGAAGAAAATAAAGAATACCTTACTGCAAGAGAAATAATACATTTTGATAATCTATCCAAAGTCTCAATTGTAGGAATAGGAATGACAAGTAGAACTGGTATCGCATCTAAGATGTTTGAAGCATTATATGAAGAAAATATTAATATGCATTTAATTAGTACATCTGAAATAAAAATTACAGTTCTAGTAAATCAAGATGAGGCAGATCGTGCAGTTAAAGCTATTCATAATAAATTTTTCAAAAATTAATTATTTAAAAAAGCGTGCTTAGTTTAAGTACGCTTTTTTTATAATAAAACTTTATAGATTTTGCAATTGTTCTAAAACTTGCATTATCGCATATAATATTTTTAGACAGTAAAGAAGGGGAAAGCGAGGTATTAGAATATGCAAGTTGAGGAAACTCAAACAAATATTATGCAAAATGTCATCTTAGAAAATCGTAAAAAGCTCACACTTACAGGAATTAAAGATGTATTAAGCTTTGATGATGAAATTGTAATTGTAGAATCTGAATTAGGACTATTAAATATAAAGGGAGCAGACCTAAAAGTAAATAAAATTTCTGTAGAATCAGGAGATGTAGTAATAGACGGAACAGTAAAAGCAATCGAGTATTCAGACAAGAATACGTCATCAAAACAAGGATTAATGAGTAAAATATTTAAATGATAAGTAAAGAATTTACAATATTTTTGGCCTTTATATTAATAGGACTTATAATTAGTTTTCTTTTCGATTTTTTTAGAATACTAAGAAGAGTATATAAAACCCCTGATTTCGTTACATTAATAGAAGATATTGCATTTTGGATAATCTCTGGTATAATATTGTTATCCGGTATTTTTATATTAAACGAAGGCAAAATTAGAGCATTTTTATTCATTGGATTATTTACTGGAATATTGTTATATATAATAACAATAAGTAAATATTTCATAAAAATAGGTACAATATCATTAAAAACAATACATAAAATTATTTTTATGCCAGTACTTAATTTTATAAACATAATTCTTAATAGTTTATTAAAAGTTTCTAATTTATTCAAAAAGTTTATTAATTCGACATTTTCCAATGTAAAAAAAATTAAAAAATAGAAGGATTTTTTACATTTATGTAGAATATTATAAATGTATATATTTATGCGTATTTTTATACAAAAGTATCGGAGAACTACTTATGAAAAAATTGTTTAATATAAAAAATTTATACATTAAAATTTTAGTTATAGTTTTCTTTATATATGCAATTACAATCTTTATAGGTCAACAAAATAAGATAAATGCCTATAAAGAAACACAGGCATATTATCAAGAAAAAACTGACGAAGCTGTTGAATATCAAGATTCTTTAAAATCTCTTAAGGAAAATATAGATTCACCAGAATATATCGAAGGACTTGCTCGCGAAAAACTAGATATGTATTTACCAAATGAAAGAGTTTATATTGATGTCGGTACAAAATAAAGTAACTATACTAAATAAAAGATAGTTACTTTTTTATTTTCTATTAATTTCTAAAAAAAATTTCCAATAAAACTAAAATTTAATATTTAATATTTAAAATAGGGGGCCTATATGAATTATAGTGATTTATCAATTTCTGAATTACGTGAAACGGCAAAAGAAAAAGGAATTAAAAACATTTCTAAACTTAAAAAGCAAGAATTAATTGACATGCTAAATCAAGTTGAAGAAAAAGTTGATGAGAAAAAAGAAGAGGGGTATAAGCCAACAAACGAAGGAGATCAAATTGCAGAGGGTATACTTGAAGTAATGCCTGATGGATATGGTTTTTTAAGAGGAGATAATTATTTATCCACGCCTAAAGATGTTTATATTTCACCAATCCAAATTAGAAGATTCAAATTAGATACAGGTGATAAGATTAAAGGAATAATGAGAAATCCAAAAGAAGGAGAAAAATTTCCTGCACTTATATACGTTGGTGAGGTAAATGGTGAGCATCCTGAAAATGCAATGAGAAGAACATCTTTTGATGACCTTATTCCAATATATCCAAATAAAAGGTTAAAATTAGAAACTACTCCAGCAGAATATACAATGAGAATAATGGATCTACTTTCTCCAATTGGTAAAGGACAAAGAGGAATGATTGTTGCTCCACCAAAAGCTGGAAAAACAACAATTTTAAAGAAAATCGCAAATAGTATTACGGCAAACAATCCAGAAGTAGAATTAATTGTTTTATTAATAGATGAAAGACCAGAAGAAGTTACAGATATGAAAAGATCAATAAAAGGAGATGTTGTATATTCAACATTTGATGAATTACCTGAACATCATATTAAAGTAGCTGAAATGGTTTTAGAAAGAGCAAAAAGACTTACTGAACAAAAAAAAGATGTTGTTATTTTGTTAGATAGTATTACAAGATTGGCAAGAGCATACAACTTAACAATACCATCTTCAGGTAGAACATTATCAGGAGGTTTTGATCCAGCAGCTCTACATAAACCAAAACGTTTCTTTGGAGCAGCAAGAAATACTGAAAATGCCGGAAGTCTAACAATTTTGGCTACTGCATTAGTTGAAACAGGAAGTAGAATGGATGAAGTAATTTTTGAAGAGTTTAAGGGAACAGGAAATATGGAAGTTCATTTAGATAGAAACCTTTCAGAAAAAAGAATATTCCCAGCAATTGATATAAATAAATCCGGAACTAGAAGAGATGACTTATTACTTACAAACGAGGAATTTATAGCAACAATGGGATTAAGAAAGGCAATATCAAAAATGAACACAATGGAAATGACTGAAAAAATCATTTCATTAATTACAACAACAAAAAATAATAGTGAATTTATACAAAAAATAAATAATTTATAAAAAATAATTCAAATATATATCATAATGTAATATAACTTTAATCAATAGGTAATTGAATATATATATTTATTGCTATAAAATATTTTATATAATTAATATAGTAATTAAAAAGATTATTTTTAGGAGTTAAATATAATGCAAGAAGTATTATTAAATTTAAATAAGATTAAAAGTCATAATCAACTTGTACATCTAAAAAAAGAAAACGAAATTAAAGATAAAAAAATGCAAAACCTAGCAAATGGTTGTAAAGAGATAATTTTAGAATACAAGGAAAATAGTGAAAAGATTATAGAATCCATGAATGAAAAGATTAATAAACTTGAAGAAGAAAAAATAAGTCTTGAAAAAGAAAATAATTACTATAAAGAATCCTTCGAAAAAATACCAAAAATAATTATAAAAATATTCTGTAAAAGTAATAAAAAATTGTTAAATAAAGGGGAATAAAATGAGAAAAGTTAGAGGAAGAACTACTGTAAAAGATAGAATATTTAAAAGTCCAATTGGGAAAAAAGTTATCTTTTGGACAGGTCTTGGAAGTTTAGCAGTTGCAACTGCTATTGGTATAAGCCATATGAATTCCGGAGAAAAAGATACAGTAGCAACAGTTAGAGACTTAGAAGGAGATCCTTTTGAAGGAAAAGTTCCTCTTTTTAACAAAAATGGAGAAGTAATAGCAAACCTAGAAGATGGGGCAATAGTATATGTAGATGGAATAATAAGAGGCAAAAATAAAGGAAAAGAAGTAAAAACAATTTCAGAAGATGGAACAGTAATAGAAGGAATAATTCCAAGTGAATATTTAAATGAAATTAAAAAAATAAGAGAAGAAGTATTAGAAAAATACGACACTATTTATAGAGTAATACCAAAATCAGGAGCAAATATTAGAAAAACTCCAAGACAAGAAGAAGGAAATAAAATTGATGCAATCGCATATGAAGAATATGTATTAGGATCAACAAAAACTTTCACCGATGAAAATAAATTTTTATGGGTTCCAATTATACATGTAAATGAAGAAAATGAATTTGAACAAGGTTTTATTCGTTCAGACCTTTTGGAACTTATGTCTAGGCAAGAAACTCAAGAAAAAACAAGTGATTCACAAGAAAATATTGAAGATAATAGAAAGAAAAAAATTGTAGATACATCAAAGGATGGATCTGTAGATTTAAAATTAAGATCAGATACTGTTATAGATAAGTCAAATATTATAACAACAATTCCAAATGGTTCTACAGTATATATTGTTGGAGACACAGTAAATAATAATAAACATAGTTGGGTTGAAGTTGAATATACAGATAACGATGGAAATATACATAGAGGTTGGGTTGTTGATTCATATTTAAAAGATGACAAAATAATAAAAATAGTAGACACAACATCTGATAATTATCATGATCTAAACTTAAGAGAACATCCAGGATTAGATGGAAAAATAATCGCAACAATAAAACATGGAACTGAACTAGAACTACCATCTGACAGTCTAAAAAATATTGAAAATGTAAATAACTTAAATTGGATAAAAGTTACTCTACCTGATGGAACAACAGGATATGTTTCATATTCATTTTTAAGAGATAAGACTTTTAGTGAAAATCAAAAAGACGAAAAGAGACAAGTAAAAATAGCAGAAAATCAAAAAGATGCAAGAGAAGAAGTAGCTAAGAACGTTACACAAAACAAGTTTGGAAAAGTAGTAGGAATAGATATATCATCTGTTACTGCTTCAGAATTAAGAGATATACTTAAAAATACTCAAGTTCCAACATCTATAAATGGAACAAATACAGAAGATCTTCAAGGTGACATAAATTATGTATATATAAAATTAGGTGCTTCATCATATGGAAAAAATAATCCAATGCAAGTACTTATAAGTGAAAAATACGTAGAGCAAGCTAAAGTATGTGAGGAATTTGGTGTACCTTTTGGATTTTATTATTACTCTACTTGTGTAAATTCAGAAGAAGCACAAAAAGAAGCTAATTCAATAAAAGAAGCTTTAGATTCAGTAAAAGGCATGAAATATAATCTTCTTCCATTTGCAATAGATGTTGAACTAGCAAATAATGATAGACAAGCTGGATTAGATACAACTGAAGCCAAGGCTACACTTGCAAATAGTATAACTCCAGATGTAGGTAGAACAATAGTATATACTGCACATAGAGCAGCTTTAAGTGGAGAAAGAATTTTTGATTTAAATAGATATAATGATTTAGTTGAAAGTGGACCTGTAAATGTTTGGGCATCTACTTATAGATATAAAAACGGAAAACTTACACCATCACATCAAGAATTTTGCAATTATGTTGTAAATGATACAGATTCAACCCTTTCTATGGTTCAAGGAGTAATTGACATTAATTTAGATGGAGTAACATTAGATATTGATAAAATGGATCTTGAAGCATTTATAAACTTACTTTCATATAGAGATTCAAATTCTACTAGACAAACAAATAAAAATATGGATATGGAAAGATAGGTTAATTAAAAATATATAATTTGCAGTTCTTATTAACAATAAGGACTGCTTTTGGTATAATAGGAAATTTAATAGTAACTATAGACTTTTTTATATAAAATCTGATATATTAATCATAATAAAAGAAAGCCTTATTAAAATATTAAAAATAGTTAAATAACCTTGGAGGAAAATATGGTTAATGAAAGTAATTATAAAAGAATGGCAACTGAAGTTCTAGAAATATTAAATATTTACCCTGAACAAATAAGAAATAAAATACCATCAAAGCTTATCAAAGAACTTCAAAGGCATAGAATTCCAGATCTACAAGTAAATATAGACAAAAACAAAAAACTTTATGAACAAGATGTATGTGAAGAAACTTTAGTAATGACATACATGATATTTAGAAGTTATATTGCTACCCCAGAAGAAAAGGAAGCCTTTGATAGAATATTAAATCAATTTGATGAAGAAACCAGAAAAAAATATGATCCTAACAATTTATTTAAGTCTCAAGATAGTACTGAAAGATAATTAAACAAATAAATAATAGAAAGCCCTTATTATAAAAAATAGGGGCTTTTATTGACAACCGGCAAAAAAAATAGTAAATTAAGGTTGCAAGTAGGATGCTTTATTTAAGAAGGTAACATGTTCTTTGACTAAAGGGGGTTACTCATTATGCTTAAGAACAGTTGTATTGTCGTCGATTACAAAATGTCTTTTAAGACAAATGAAAGGATGATGATTACTCTACGGATACCAAACAGTTTTGGCTATGTAAAAGAAGTAAGTGTGCTTTTTAACAGACATGGTGAAACACCTGGTACAGAAAAATTTGAGTTAAATTACGATGTTTCAAAATCAAACAATGAAGTAAGTATTTTTACAGGATCCATTAGTTTTAGTTCACCTGGTTATCGGACATTTTTTATTCAGTTAAAAATCAATGATGCCACAAAGTACGTTATGTATGATGAAGAATCTGATGAAGCAATTCTCACAAGCAGCCGAAATCATTCTTTTGGGAAGTTGTTCGTTTATTATTCTTTTTTTCATACTCCAGATTGGATTAAAGGCGGAATAATGTATCAGATCTTTGTAGATACGTTCTGCTATGAGAAAACAGATAATAATACGAAATTTAAGATCGTAGATTGGAACCAAGAACCCAAGTGGAAACCCGATGAAGACGGAAATTATCGCAATGATCAGTTTTATGGCGGTAATTTGAGAGGAATTATCAGTAAATTGCCTTACATCAAATCTCTGAATGTCACCGTAATCTACCTAACGCCAATCTTTAAAAGTCCATCTTCGAATAGATACGATATAGTGGATTTTGAAGAAATTGACGAAATGGTTGGAACATGGGATGACTTGAAAGAGTTGCATGAAAAGGCAAAAGCAATTGGGATTTCTCTAGTTGTTGATCTTGTTTTCAACCATTCAAGTAATGAAAATAAGTTGCTCACAGAAGATCCAGACATGTATGATTGGGATCTAAAGTATACCATTCCTAAATTTTGGTGGGGATATAGTCACTTAGTCGAATTCAATAAGAGTAGTGAAAACTATCTCAAACATTTGGCAAGCTGGCTCAATCGTTACCAGAACTATATGGATGGAATCAGACTTGATGTAGCAGACAATTTACCGGATTTTGTTCTAAAGTATATCAGAAATCATTTTAGTAAGTATCTACTTGGAGAAGTGTGGAAAAATGCTATAATTGGAGATTTCCGTGAGTTCCTTTATGGTGACGAATTAGACGGTGTTATGAACTATCAGTTTGCAAACGCCATTTATCGTTACATCAGATGGGGAAATCATAAAAGTTTCAGACGCATTATGAATGAGGTTGCAAATCTGTATCCTCCAGATGCTCTGGCTGTATCTCCGATATTCCTTTCTTCACATGATATACCAAGGATTCCAAACATTCTTGTTGGGGACTTTATGAAAGAAAGCGACCAATATGAAACAGTTTGGGATATGGAAAAAGATGACTATTGGTTTGAAAATGGTACTTTTAACACGTACAAATTCAGAAGTTGGGAAGCAGAACATGATCAAATACCTGCAGAAAAAAAGATTCTTGCTGAAAAGTTGCACAAACTCGCAATATTCTTGCAGTACACTTTGCCAGGAATTCCATCAATTTTTGCAGGCGATGAGGCAGGAGTAACAGGTTTTAAGGATCCATTTAACAGAAAAACTTTTCCATGGTGCAACATCAATGAAAAGATGTATAAGTTCTACTGCATGATGGGAAATTTCAGGATCGCAAACAGATCAGTTTTTTCTAATAGTTCAAATTTCAAGTTAGAGTATATTGATGAAAGTAAAATAGTGTATAGAAGAGGCAATTTAATGTTTATCGTAAATAGAACAGCTGAACGGTTACCACTTCTTAGTAAAACTACTGCAAACATAACATTTAGCCTCAGCAGTTACAACTATACAAGTAATCAATATATCTTGCCATATGATGCAATTGTAATTGAATAATATGGCAAGATATATTGATTACTTGTATAG
>CANQPZ010000037.1 GCA_947625895.1 uncultured Clostridia bacterium
TTATTTTCTAATTTGGTAGTACTAATTACTACCGCTTGGTTCTTAAAGGATATTGTTTACTTTTCAATGTACTTTTTATGTTCCTCGAATTAACCAGGAACGTTTTATATTTTAACACGCGCGTATTACTTTGTCAACAGATTTTTTAAAAGTTTTTTAAAAATTTTTAAATTTATTTTTCATTTTGTTTAAAATTGTTAAAATCATCACTAAATCAATGTTTTTGATGATTGTTTTTAGCATATTTTTTTGTTTTTTATTGTGAAAAATTTTTTAAAATGTCTAAAATATTATTCTATTAAAAAATTTTGTCGAATTTAAATATTAAATGCAATAAAAAAGTCATCAATTATTTTGATGACTTTTACTTTTATTTACTCTTTTTAGTTGTCTTCTTTTTGCTACTTGTTTTCTTTGTTGTTTTCTTAGTAGCTCTTTTAGTTGTTCTTTTCTTTACTTCCTTTTTTAGTTCTTCATCGCCTTCTTCGTATTTCTCTCCTGGCTTTGGTTTATTCCAAGAAATATAGTCACATGATTTTGGATTGTTTTCACAAATATAATAATTTCTTCTTTTCTTTGTTTTTCTGATTTGGACTTTTCCTCCACATTTTGGACATGGAACATCAATTTCTTCAACTAATGGTTTAGCATTTCTACATTCAGGATATCCTGGACATGCTAAGAATTTTCCATATTTACCAATTTTAATAACCATGTTTCTTCCACATTTTTCGCATTTAACATCAGAAACTTCGTATTCTAGTTTTACATGTTCTAGTTCTTTTTCTACTTTGTCAACTACAACAGAAAATGGTCCATAAAATTCTCTAATAGTATCTTTCCATTTCATATTTCCTTCTGCTATTTCATCAAATTGTTCTTCCATTTCTGCTGTAAATTCAACATTTATTATATCTTTGAAGTTTTCTACAAGTAATTTATTTACAATTTTACCTAATTCTGTTGGCACTAATTGTTTTTGTATTTTTTCAATATAATTTCTTGCAAGTATTGTTGTAATTATTGGAGCATAAGTACTTGGTCTTCCTATTCCTTTTTCTTCTAATGTTTTAACAAGACTTGCTTCAGTATATCTTGGTGGTGGTTCTGAAAAGCTTTGTTTAGATTCTATATCTTTCTTATTTAGTTCATCTTTTTTATTTAAATATGGAATATTAGCAATTCCTAGTTCTTCAGATTCAGTTTCATTATCAGTATCTTCAACATATAGACACATGAATCCTTTAAATTTAATTGATTGTCCACTTGTTCTAAAATTATAATCATTTGCATTTATATCAATTGAAATTGTGTCATAAACTGCTGCAGCCATTTGGCTTGCTATAAATCTATTATAGATTAGTCTGTATAATTTATATTGATCTGGTGTTAAATCATCTTTGATTTTTTCTGGTGAAAGATTAGGATATGTTGGTCTTATTGCTTCATGTGCGTCTTGTGAATCGCTTTTAACTTTGTAATATCTATTTTCATAATATTCTTTTCCAAAGTTTCTTTCGATAACATCTTTTGCAATTCTTCTTGCTTCTTCTGAGATTCTTGTTGAGTCTGTTCTCATATAAGTAATTAAACCAGTAACCCCTCTATCAGAAATTTTTACTCCTTCATATAATCCTTGAGCAACTGACATTGTTTTTCTGATTGGAAAAGAAAGTTTTCTTGATGCTTCTTGTTGCATAGTACTTGTTGTAAATGGTGGAGCTGGTGTTCTTTTCTTTTCACCTGTTGTAACATCTTCAACAATAAATTTAGCTCCTTCTAATTCTTTAAGTATTGAGTCTACTTCTTCTTTTGAGTGTATTTCAATCTTTTCTTTATTTTTTCCTATTAATTTTGATTCAAATTCTTTTTTAGTTTTTTCTTCAGAAAGTATTGCTGTAATGTTCCAATATTCTATAGGAACGAAGTTTTCTATTTCACTTTCTCTGTCACAAATTAATTTAACAGCAACTGATTGAACTCTACCTGCTGATAATCCTCTTCTAACTTTTTTCCAAAGAACTGGACTTATTTTATATCCAACTATTCTATCTAAAACTCTTCTTGCCTGTTGAGCATCTGTTAAGTTCAAATTAATTTTTCTTGGCTTTTTTACAGCTTCTTTTACTGTTTCTTTTGTAATTTCATTAAATGTTATTCTGCAAACTTCATCTTCAGGTATTCCCAAAATATATGCTAAGTGCCATGCAATGGCTTCTCCTTCACGGTCAGGGTCAGTAGCTAGATAAACTCTTTTAGCATCTTTAGCATCTTTTTTTAGAGAATTAATTAAGCTTGCCTTTCCTCTTATATTTATATATTCAGGTTCAAAATCATTATTAATATCTATTCCAAGTTTAGATTTAGGTAAGTCTCTAATATGTCCCATTGAAGCTACTACTTTAGTGTTTCCACCTAGAAATTTTTTTATTGTACTAGCTTTGGCTGGTGACTCAACTATTATTAGAGTATCGGCCATGTTTTGTTACCTCCTTCATATAATCCTTTTGTATTTTAAATCATTATCATTCTTTTTGCAAGTAATTTGTTCATTAAAAATATAAGGCGAGGAAAAATACTGTCCTCGTCACTTTTATTTAACTATCTTTTTTATTTCTTCATATATCTTATCTTCTACATCGTACTTTGCAATTTTCTTTGCTCTTAAACCCATTTGTTCCATTTCTTTTGGATCTTTTATTATTTCTTTAATGCTAGAATCTAAATTGTTTGAATTTATATCCTCGTTTAATATAATCTTTGCTGCTCCTATTTTAGCAAGTACATTTGCATTATCTATTTGTCTGTTTGCAGAATTACTTGGTAATGGAATAAATATTGCAGGTTTTCCTACTAAGGAAATTTCTGTAATAGTCATTGCACCACTTCTAGCTACAATTAAATCTGATATGTTCATAATCTCACTCATATTATATATGTATGGTAATATTTTTACATTTTTAATTGTATTTATATTTAATCCGCTTTCTTCTATTTTTTCTTTTATACCTTCAAATTGTTTTTGTCCCGCTGCCCATACAATTTGATAATTATCATTTTTGCCTTCAGTAATTAGAGATATCATTGCTTCGTTGATTGCTTTTGCTCCTTGGCTTCCTCCAAAAACTAATACTGTTGGTAAATTTATTGATAAACCTAAATCTGATAATATCTTTTGTTTTTCCTCTTGTGTAAATTTTTGTTCTTTTACTTTTGTAGGTGTACCAGTAACAACTAATCTTTCTTTATTTGTGAAATATTTTTCTGCGTCAGCAAATCCTAAGAAGATTCTAGTAAGTTTTTTTTCTAAAAACTTAGTTGCTTTTCCTGGAAATGCATTACTTTCATGAATTGCTGTTGGTATTCCAAGTTTGTATGCTGCACTAATAGCTCCTCCGCAAATATATCCACCAGTTCCTATTACTATATCTGGTTTGAATTCTTCTATTATTTTTCTAGATTGTTTGAATCCTTTTAGTGTTTTTATGTTATTTTTTAGTGTGGTAAGTGATATTTTTTTACTAATACCATATGCTTCAACAGTTTTTAATTCGTATCCAGCTCTAGGTACTAGATCATTTTCAATTCCTCTATCTGTTCCTATAAAAATAATTTCAGAATTTTTTTCTTTCTCTTTTATTTTATTTGCAATAGCTATTCCAGGGTTAATATGTCCTCCTGTTCCTGCTGCAGCTACTACTACCTTCATTATATATCACAATCCTTTCTAAGCCTTATTTGTGGCTCTCGAAACGCTGAGTAGAATTCCCATCGCTGATAAAATTATTATTAATGCAGTACCACCATAGCTAAAGAATGGTAATGCCATACCAGTTACTGGCATAGATGATGTAACAACCGCTATGTTAATTAATACTTGTATAGCAATCATTGATGTTATTCCAGCTGCTAATAGGCTTCCAAACATATCTGGTGATTTCATTGATATTGTAATACCTCTCCATATTAAAACTGCAAATAATATAATTACTAATGTGCATCCTAAAAATCCAAGCTCTTCTGCTAGTACGGAGAAAATGAAGTCATTATGTGGTTCTGGTATGTATAAGTATTTTTGTTTACTATTTCCAAGACCTACTCCAAAAATTCCTCCTGAACCAATAGCATATAAGCTGTTTATAATTTGCCATCCATCGCCAGTTTTATCTTGCCATGGATCTAAGAATGTCATAACTCTTTGAAGTCTGAATCCCTGTCCTCCAAAGAATATTGCAAAAACTACTGCTGCAACTATTGGTAATCCAAATAATATAAAATATCTCATTCTACAACCAGCTAATAACATTAATATTGATACTAGCATTACTATTACAAGTGTTGCACTAAAATGGTTTTGCAAAACAAGTACTATTAATACCACTGGCACAATTAATGCTAATGGATATACAAATCCTTCTTTTATTGATTTTAATTTTTCTTTATTATTTGTAAGAAATGCTGCATAAAAAATGATTATTCCAATTTTTGCAACTTCTGATGGCTGGAATGAAATAAAACCCAAGTTAACCCATCTTGTTGCACCATTTGATGAAGCTCCCATTGCTAAAGTACTTAATAGCAATAAGATTGAACCTAAAAATATTATTTTATATTTTTTTTGCCAAAATTTATAATCTATTTTTGATAAAGCAAACATTAATATAACGCCAATAACTGCAGAAAATAATTGTCTTTTAACATATTTATAACTATCATTTCCTGTTTCTGCTAATGCTGTAGGTGAACTGGCTGATAAAACAGTAATTATTCCTAATCCTAAAAGGATAAATATAGTTATCAATAGTGTAAAATCAAGTGGTTTTCTTGCAATTGACACATTTTTCTTTTTTTTACTAGCCATCTTTTCTCCCTTTTATCAAATTACGGAAAATAATCCAATAATACATAATAAAACAGTTACTAAACTGAATGTCGTTACAATTTTGTTTTCTTTCCATCCACATAATTCAAAGTGATGATGGATTGGTGTCATTTTAAATATTCTCTTTTTAGTTCTTTTATAATAGGCTACTTGCATTATTACTGATAAAGTTTCAACTACTGGTACTGCAGCTATTATTAGTATAAGTAATGGCATCTTTAGATAGATTGCACTACAAGCAACAACTCCACCTAATAATAGTGAACCAGTATCTCCCATAAAAACTTTTGCTTTATTTAAATTAAATATTAAAAATCCTAAACATGTTCCACAAACAATACTTCCTAAGATAATTATTTCTTTAACGCCAAAAAGTATTGCAATTACTGTTATTGTTGTAATAATAACTAAAGTAACACATGTTGCTAATCCATCTATTCCATCTGTTAGATTAATTGCATTAGTTGTTGCAAGCATAACAAATATCATAAATGGTATATAAATAATAGCAGGTAATGGAATTGTTACCTTAAAAAATGGTATTAAAATATCTGTACCTATTCCTAATATTTTCTCGATATAAATGACATATAAGATTGAAATAATAAGTAATCCAAACATTTTTGCAGAAGGTTTTAATCCATCTGTATTTTTTAAAATTACTTTTTTATAATCGTCAATAAATCCTATTATTCCAAATCCTATTGTTGCCATTATTAAAGGAATTAATTTTCTGCCAACCTCTGGCTCTTTTCCAATATAATGAATAAATGCAAATATTGCTGCTCCTATAATTGATATTGCCATTATCACTCCACCCATAGTGGGTGTTCCACTCTTTTTCAAGTGAGATTTAGGACCGTCTTCTCTTTCAGATTGACCTACCTTTAATCTTTTTAAGGCTGGTATCATAACTATTCCTAATACTACTGTTGCGAAAAAAGATACTAGCAATATTTTAAGTTGAAATTCCAATGTTTTCACTCCTTATTTCATATTGTTTATAATTTCTTTTACTATTACTCTTTCATCAAAAGGATATTTTACTTTATTTATTTCTTGATAAGGTTCATGTCCTTTTCCTGCTAATATAATTATGTCTTTTTTGTTTGCCATATTTATTGCTCTTTCAATAGCTTCTCTTCTATCTACTATAATTTCATATTTTCCTTTTGTTTTTGAAACGCCTTTTTCTATTTCGTCAATAATCTTTTTAGGATCTTCTGTACGTGGATTATCAGAAGTTACTATTGTATAATCCGCGATTCTTCCAGCAATTTCACCCATTATTGGTCTTTTACTTGTATCTCTATCTCCTCCGCATCCAAAAACTACAATTAATCTACCTTTAGTATATGTCTTTACTGCTTGTAATATGTTTTGTAAGCTTTCTGGAGAATGTGCATAATCTATTATGATATTTAGTTCTTTTTTGTTTGGTACTACTTCGCTTCTTCCTGGTACCTTAATATCTTCTAAAGCTGTTTTTATTTTTTCAGGCGAACATCCATAGTATAGTGCAACAGAAATTGCAGCTAATGAATTATATACGCTAAATCTTCCCGGTATATCAACTTTTATTCTTTCATTTCTATCTCCAAGTTTTGCTTTAAAATCTACTCCAACATTTGTTATAGTAATGTCTTTTGCAAGCAAGTCGCAACCATTATCTATTCCATATGTTTTTACTTGGCATTTTGCTTCTTTTTTAACTCTTGCTCCCCTAAAATCATCAATATTTATAAATCCCATTTGGCACATTGAGAATAATTTCATTTTAGAGTTAAAATACTCTTCCATGTCACTATGTTCTTTTTGACTTATATGCTCTTTTGAGAAATTTGTAAATACTCCTACATCAAAGTTAGATCCTGTAACTCTATTAAGTTTAAGTGCTTGTGAAGAAACTTCCATAACTACAAATTCCACTTTTTCTTCTACCATTTGTGCAAACATTCTTTGTAAGTCAATGCTTTCAGGAGTAGTTCTATCACTTTCTCCAAGACTATCTTCACCTATATAATTTTCTATAGTTCCAATTAATCCAACTTTTTTTCCTTGTGCTTCTAACAAGGTTTTAATCATATATGTTGTTGTTGTTTTGCCTTTTGTTCCTGTAACGCCTATTAATTTAAACTTCCTTGATGGATTACCATAAAAATTGCAGGCAGAAATTGCTAAAGCATATCTTGTATCTTTAGTAACTAAAAAAGTAACATTTTCAGGCATATTAATATTTTTCAACTTTTGAACATTTTCTACTAATACAGCAGTTGCTCCATTTTTAATTGCTTCTTCAATATAGTCATGACCATCTACGTCATAACCTGTAATAGCTACAAAAAGAGTGTCATTTGTCACTTTTCTTGAGTCGCACGCGATAGATTTAATGTCAAGATCAATGCTTCCTTTTGCCTTCAAATCATTGATTCCACTTAAAATCTCACTTAATTTCACTTTTCTATCTCTCCTAATCTAAAAATCTCTTTGTATTATATACTTAATTATTTTTTTTGTATAGTACTTCTTGTAATTTAATCTGTATGTATAATTACTTTGCTTCCCTCTTTTACTTCTATATCCTTTTCAGGAATTTGCCTTGTTATAGTTTTATTTTTATCTGTTTCGCTTTCTTCTAACTTAATTTCTAAATTTTTTTCTTTTAATATTTTTTCTGCTTCTTTTATTGTTTTTCCTTGTAAATCAGGAACTTTTACATATGTAGCTTCTTCTTCATCTTTTGAAACTTCTAAATAAGGTAGCACATCTGCAAATATTTTTCCCGCAACTGGTGCTGCAACACCACCTCCTTGGTTTATTTATACAACACACATTTTTATACTACATTAAATTTAAAAAATACTGTTATATTATTGTTTTCATATATTTCTATTTTATCTATAAGTTCTTCTATAATTATTCTATCTAATTCTATAATATTATTTTCTTTCTTAAATCTTTCCAACCATTTTAGTTTTTCTTTTTTTATTATTAATTCTTCTTTTTGTTGTTTTTGTATAGATGCTATATTATTTTTAATAATTTCAATTTTACTTTCATAATCTTTTTTATATTCTAGATATTCTTCTTTGGTTATATAATTGTTTTTCCAGTCTTCATATAAATTCTTTTTTAATCTTTGAATTTTCTCAATCTCATTATTATTTAAAGTCTGATTTTTTTCTTTCTCAGTTACTTTTTCTGCATTCAAATTAATTCTTTTCATCACTTCATTCAGATTAGCAAATTGATTTATTTGGTATTGAATTGTTTTTAGTACTGCTTCCTCTAATTCGTCTAACCTTATTGTATGTTTTGTGCATAACTTATCTGATTTTTTTCTATAAGTACCACAAATATAATATTCATATATTTTTCCATACTTATTTTTACTTATTTTCTTGTGCATTGCTTTTCCGCAATCTCCGCATTTAAGTATTCCTGCCCAAATACTTATATCTCCATTTTTTCCAATTCTAGTATCATTTTTTCTCAGTTTTTGTGCTCTTTCAAATGTCTCTTTATCAATTATTGGCTCATGCGTATTTTTTACAGTAATCCAATCTTCTTCTGGTACTTGTTCTAATTTATGAATTTTATAACTTTTTACTTTTCTTTTGCCTTGAGTCATATTTCCTATGTAAATATCATTTTTTAATATGTTTCTAACAGTTGAAACATTCCATGAATAATTAATAGTTTTTTTATTGTGGTAATTTAATCCTAATTTTTCTATCTTGTATCCTGTAGGATTTAAGATTCCACTTTCATTAAGTTTATGGCAAATTTTTAGGCACCCCATTTTTTGATTTACATGCCATTCAAAAATCTTTTTAACTACATCTGCTGCTTCTTCATCTATGATAAGTTTGTGATTATCTTCCTTGCTTTTCGTATATCCGTAAGCAGGAAACGCTCCTACAAACTCTCCATTTTTCTTTCTTCCATCTAATGCTGTTCTAATTTTGACAGAAGTATCTCGTGCATATTCATCATTTAATAAATTTTTAAATGGAATTAGAATTGTATTTGTGCTTGAAGGATTTTTAAAGCTATCTATATTATCATTTATTGCTATAAACCTTATATTAAATATTGGAAATATTTTCTCAATATAATTTCCTACCTCTATATAATTTCTCCCTAGCCTTGACAAATCTTTAACTATTACACATTCAATATTACCCTTTTTCATATCTTCTATCATTCTTTGAAATCCAGGTCTATTAAAATCTGTTCCTGTATAACCATCATCAATATATGTATCATAAACTTTTAAATCTAAATTTTCTTTAATAAATTCATTTAGCAGTGTCCTCTGGCTAGTTATGCTATTACTTTCTTGTTTTTCCTCACCGCATATTTAAGTCTTCTTGCGATAATCTTATATATTCTGCAACATTCCAGATTTTTGATTTGTCTAAAGATTTTTTTGATCTTCTTCCTGCCATTTTATCTCCTTTAGAATTTTTATTTAATCTTTTGGTTAATAATTTTTTCTAAACAATCGTCTATTTTATTTTCTGTGAAGGCATATTTTACAGTTACTATTAAATTTGCTATCTTAAACTTTGATTGTCTTTCTTTCATTCTCTTTCCCTTTTTTAACTTGTACTTTTTCTCATTTTATTATTGTTTCGTTAGTTTTATTCCTATAAAAAAAGATCAAAAAAAGAGGATATTTTAAATATCCTCTTTTTTAATATAATTTTTATTATTTTGCTCTTCTTCCTCTAGATTTTACATTTTTTCTTTTTGGTTTAGCATTAATATTTGGTCTCTTTCTATTTAGTAATATTCTCATTATTATAAGTCTTGCTATAATAATTGCTGCTAATGCTATTACTATAAAAGTTATTATTCTAGGTGCACCTGTTTTTGGTAATAATCCATCTTTTATATTGTCTAATACAGTTTTTCCTTTATTGCTATTATTGTTTGATCCGTTATTTTGGTTGCTTCCATTTCCGTTTCCACTACCGTTGCCATTTTCTCCATTTTGATCTCCGTTTTCACCGTTTTCTCCATTAGGATTGTTTGGATCATTAGGATCATTTTGATTATTACCATTGTTTGGATTTTTATTATTATTGTTGTTATTGTTATTATTGTTATTTGGATTATTTCCATTTTCATCTGTTATTGTTACATTAACAGATGTATCTTGTGCAGCTACATCAGTTTCTGCAGTAGATCCTGAAAAGTTAACTAACTTAATAGTTGTTTGTCCTAATTTTGCATCACTTTTAACTTTGAATTTTATACTTGCTATATTTTGTGTTTCACTAGTTACTTCTCCATCAACTGTTAATCCTGTAATAAGTCCTGATTGATAAAGTGGTGTTTCCCATTTATCTGTTCCTGCTGCTGATACATATTCAAATACTGATGAATCAAATTCTAATTTTGCTGTATAAGCGCCAATTCCTTTTTCTCCACTTTGTATTGAAATATCACTTAATCCAATAGTCACTGTTACTTCTGATCCTCTTTTTCTAGATGAATTGTCTACACTTAAAGTTGTTTTAAAACTATCTGCTGCATATGCTTTTGTTCCAAGTATTAATAACATTACTATTAGTAATACGCAAACTATCCTTTTGAAAATTATATTATTCTTCATTTTTTCTTCTCCTTAAATTACTCTTGTTCTTTCATTTCTGATAATACTAATCTTTGTATTAATAATAAGTCTGTTGCTGTTATTTTTCCATCTTGATTATAATCTGCAGCAGCTAAATTATCATCTTTTATTATCCATTCTTGTTTTGTTCCTGCTACTAAGTGTCTCTTTACTAAAAGAACGTCTGTTGCTGTTATTTCATCATCTAGGTTTGCATCTCCTAATCTATAATTTCCTGGACTAATCCAATTAACTTTTGCTATTGCTTTTCCTTCATTTCCAGCTGAGTCTTCAAATTTGAAAGTAAAGTTTCCATTTTTATCAAATGTATATTTTCTACTTGTATTATTATTTACAATGACAATTTCTTCACTTTCATCTGTTAGACGTGCTACAACTTTTCCGCTTGTAAGTTCTTCTGTACTGTATTCTATTGTTGCTGTTGGAGCAACTTTATCGATCCAATCTACTTTTGCTGTATGTTGTTTTACTTCTAATCCTGCTGTATCTTTTGGATCTTTGTATTTAAATGTAAATTCTCCATTATCTTCAAATGTATGTGTAGTTCCAGAATTTACTAATTTAGCGTCTTGTTTTACTATTTTTGTTGTTCCATTTTCTTCTACACTACTAATTATATATGGATTGATTGTTGCTACAACATTTTTATTTGTTCTTTTTGTAATATCGTAAGAGATATCACTTGCTATTATGTTACCATCTTCAGAGTAATCAACTCTTATACTTTTACAAGTTAAGTTGCTTGCTTTATCAAGAAGTTTATATTGATATTCTCCATCTCCTTCAAATGTGAACTCTAATGGATTTGCTTTTACTTGTTTTAGTTTTCTTAATGTTTCTTTTTCTGCATCTGTTATTTCAACATTATTTCCTTCTTCGTCTATAAATCTTTCTTCAGATAATTCTCCGTTTTTTAATATAGTAACATAGTTTTTAACTTTTGAAACTTCTCCTGTTGTATTTAAATATGTTTCTTGTAATACATTTCCTTCTGCGTCTAATTCAACAATTTTATAATATCTTCCTGAAGAATCTATGTAAGAAATTCTACATATTTTCTTATCTTTAACTTCTATAAAGCATAGTTTATTATTGTTTTCATCAACTAAGTAAGCATCTTCACTAATATTATCTAATATGATAGATAAGTTTCTGTCTCCATCAAATTTATATCCAATATCAGCTGTTGGACCATTTTTATCAATCCAATCTACTCTTGCAGTTGCTGAACCTTTAACTCCACTTTCACTATCTACAAATTCGAATGTAAAATCACCATTATCTGTAAATAAGTATGTGTCGCTTCCATTATTATTTGTTATTGTAATGTCTGTACTTGGATTTACAAGTCTAGCTGTTACATAATTGCTTGTTGGTTCTTTTTCACTATATTCGATTGTTGCTGTAGGTTCCGGATTGTTTGTTATATCTTGGAATAGGTTGAACATTCTAGCTGTGAACCAATTTCCATTTGATGCTCTGTTTGCTTCGATTTTTACATAAGTAATTTTTTGTGGTTCTTCAATTTCAAAGTTCTTTACAGATTCATCATTTTTCAAATTAGTTTGTTTTGCTAATTCTACCCAAGTTTCTCCATCTGTACTTCCATAGATTGTTCCATCAAGTATCTTACCATTTCCTCCACCTGCTGGTACAAATTCTACAGCAGATAAGTAAACTGGTCTATCTATTTTTATTACTATATATCTTTGTGTATCTCTTCCGTTCCAATCAGAGTGCCAATTTGTATTGTAGTCACCATCTATTGCATTTGTAGCAAATCTTTTTTGAGCAGTTGCCTCTGTAGAAACAGAATCTATTGATAATAATGATACTGGTATATATTTTCTAGTATTTGGTTGGTTGTCATCAGTGAAGTTATAAGTTACTGGTTCACTCTTTAGACTTGTTCCTGTAGGCATTACTCTAACTTCTAACTCAGCATCTCCAGTAAGTTTTGGTGAACCTTCTGAATATGAAGTCCATTCTTCTTCACCTTTGATTCGCCATTCCATATTATTTGTTACACCAATAACACGGTTTTCTAAATCGTTTGCATATAAGTCTGGCATTTTCTGTTCTGTAATATCTATTTTGAATATATTTGCTTCTTCATAATTTGTTCCAACGATATGTACGTAAATATCGTTTTCAGCAGTTATACTTTCAATTTCTTCTTTGCTTAATTTTAATTTATGTTCTTCATCTGCTGTGAAATCTTTTTCTGTCCAATGTTGTTGTCCATCTAAACTATAATCCCAACGAACTCCAGTACCATCATAACGACTTGATAAAACGATCTTTCCTGCATCTACTCCATCAAATGAGAAGCTTGCAAGTGTAGTATCTGTTTGTCCAAGTAAGAAAGTAGCTACAGTTCTTGTTATACCTGGTTGTGATACAACATCTGTTGAATCATATACTTTACCTTCATTTAATAATTTTGATTCTAGAAGTGTAAATTTAAATGTTCCTTCTACAGTTGTTATTTTAGGTGCAATTTGATCAAGTAAGTTTTTCATTGGAAGTGGGAATGGTTTTAAAGCTTCACCTATTTCTTTAGCTAATTCATAGTAGTCATCTTCGTCCTTAGTGCTATCTGCTTTATATGCATTTATTAATCCCCACCATGCATCTATATTTATATTTTGTACATCTAGAGCTGCTCTATATAATTCTTTTTGTTTTTCTAGATTTCCTTCATATAAACTTGCTGTCATAAGAATTTTTTCTGCTTTTTCATAATCATCATTATTATTGATTGCCTCTTGTGCTAGAACAATGTATGTTGCTGCCCATCCATCTACATAAGAATCATTACCCCAACCTAAAGGCATTCTAGTTGAAAGTTTTTCTGTTTTTCCTGATTGAGCCCATCCTGAAACGTCATTATCGATTGTCCAGTATCCATCGCCATTATCATATTTTCTATAATAGATTATTGCTGCATGTCCTGGTTGACTTATAACTGATGCTGGAGTACCATGTGCTGCACGAATGTGGCAACCTAATTTTGAAATACCACCACAAACAGCACCTGTTCCAAATTCATTTCTCATACTCATCCAAGCTTTATATACGTGGTCATCACCTTCACTATAAGTTACACCATAATCTGTAAAAATTCCTTCAAACAATTCATCCCAATAATCTTTCATATTTGGATCATGGAATTTTTCAAATTCAAAGTTTGGCCATACATAAGCTATATATGTATGTGGTTGTAAGTATTTTTCTTCTTGTCCTGGATTTGCATTTATCCTTTTTTGAGTATAATCATTAAACCATATTAATTCTTCATCATCTGTAATGTTATTCATTACATAACGCATTTCTTCAACTGTTAAAGCTTCATACCAATCTGTTTGGTCTTGTCTGTCAGAAACTTTAAATTTGTTTTCATCATAAAGCTTTTTATATATTGCATAACGCTTT